>DAISJE010000261.1:0-6788 GCA_036821665.1 Bryobacteraceae bacterium
CTGCACCAACTAGCCTTTCCGGGAGACCGGCCCTAGGCTGCGCCTTCCAGCGCACTACCGGCTTCCTCGCTGCCGTCACTTCATCCACACGCGAAGTCCGCGTCGAATGCGGAGCCGATTTCACTAGTTCTGGATTCTCCTCGATTTCTTTCGCGATCGAGATCATCGCGTCCACGAACAAATCGAGTTCCTGCTTGCTCTCTGTTTCCGTCGGCTCGATCATCAGCGCGCCGCGCACAATCAGCGGAAAGCTGACCGTATAGGGGTGGAAACCATAATCGATGAGGCGCTTGGCAATATCGCCCGTGCGCACACCCTTTGCCGATTGCCGGTCATCGCTGAAGACGCATTCGTGCATGCTGGGTGCCTTATACGCAATCTGATAATACGGCTCAAGAAGCTTTCGAATGTAGTTGGCGTTGAGCAGCGCATCGAGGGTCGCTTGCCGCAGGCCGTTTCCGCCATGCGCCATGACGTAGGCCAGAGCGCGGATCAATACACCGAAATTGCCGTAGAAAGCGCGCACGCGGCCAATGGATTGCGGCTCATCGTAACTCCACTTCCATAGACTTCCCTCGCGCTTTAGACGCGGACCCGGGAGGAACGGCGTAAGCACTTTTGCAACTGCCACTGCGCCTGCACCCGGACCCCCTCCGCCATGCGGCGTCGAAAATGTCTTATGCAGATTCAGGTGCATGACGTCGATGCCGAACTCACCGGGTCGCGCTACTCCCACCAGTGCGTTCATATTCGCGCCGTCCATATAAACAAGGGCGCCCTTATCATGCAGAATCGCGCAGATTTTCTTGATGTTCTCCTCGAACACACCCACAGTGTTCGGATTTGTGATCATCAAGGCAGCTACATCCTCGTCCACGTGGCGCTCGAGCACTTCGAGGTCGAGCATCCCGCGAGCATTCGATTTGATGTTTTCGACTTTGTACCCGACCGCCATCGCCGTTGCGGGATTTGTCCCGTGTGCCGAATCGGGGACAAGCAACTTCTTGCGCGGGCCGCCACGAGTTTCCAGGAGCGCGCGGATCATGAGAATGCCTGTGAATTCGCCATGCGCCCCGGCCGCCGGCTGCAACGTCACGGCATCCATGCCGGTGATCTCGGCAAGCGCCGCTTCAAGTGCGGCGACAACCTCCATCGCTCCTTGCGATAACGCCTCGGGCTGGTACGGATGCGCCCACGCGAGACCTTCCGTTCGCGCCACCAGTTCGTTCACGCGCGGGTTGTATTTCATCGTGCAAGAGCCCAATGGATACAAGCCTAAATCGATCGCGTAATTCCAGGTGGAAAGCCGCGTGAAGTGCCGCAATACTTCAAACTCACTTACTTCCGGAAAGTCATCTATCTCGTCGCGGACGTTTTCCGCGCCAAGGACTTTTTTGGCATCTATTACCGGGACGTCGAGCGGCGGCAATTGATAGCCTCGCTTGCCGGGCGAGCTTTGTTCGAACAGCAGCGGCTCGTTCTGGACGATGTGTTTCGAAACTTTCTTGATCATTTTCGCGCCTTGATTTATTGAGGGATAAACGCCGCCGCCACGGCATCCATGTCTTCGCGCTTGCTCATTTCCGTCGCACACAGCAGCATGCAATCGCTGAGTTCCGGATAAAACCGTCCGAGCGCAAGGCCGCCGATGATTTTTTTGTTAAGCAGAGCGGCGTTGATCTGATCCGGCGATTTGCCGTCCGTGCGCACGACAAACTCGTTGAAGAACGGCGCGTCGAATTTCAGCGGCAGCTCGCCGGCCAAATAGTGTGCCTTCGCCAGATTCTGTTCGGCTAATTCGCGAAGACCCTCTTTGCCATAAATCGACATAAATACCGTCGCCATCAGCGCGAGCAGGGCCTGATTGGTGCAGATATTGGATGTCGCTTTCTCGCGCCGGATGTGCTGTTCGCGGGTCGCAAGCGTGAGGCAGAAAGCGCGTTTGCCGTCGGCATCGGTCGTCTCGCCTACCAGGCGGCCCGGAATTTGGCGAATATACTTTTCACGCGTCGCAATGATACCGGCATATGGTCCGCCATAGCTTGGAGAGATAGCGAAGCTTTGCAACTCGCCAACCACAATATCCGCCGCCCGGGGCGGCTCAATCAAACCGAGCGCTACCGCTTCCGTGAACACCACCACAAGCAGCGCTCCCTTTGCCGAAGCGACGTGTGAAATTTCTTCGATCTGCTCCAGTACGCCGAAAAAGTTCGGCGTTTGCACAATGACCGCAGCAATATCCTGATTCAGCTTGTGCCGCAGGTCGTTCATATCGAGGCGTCCGTCCTTGGCGTAAGCCAAATCTTCCACCGGCATGCCCTGATGTTGTGTACAAGTCCGCAGCACTTCGCGGTATTCCGGATGAACACTGCGTGCGATCAGAACCTTATCGCGCCCGGTGATGCGGACCGCCATCATGGCGGCCTCCGGCACGGCGGAGGAGCCGTCGTACATGGAAGCGTTCGCCACTTCCATGCCGGTCAACTGGCACACCAGCGTCTGAAATTCAAAGATGCTGGTTAGCGTGCCTTGTGAAATCTCAGCCTGATACGGTGTGTACGAAGTGAGGAACTCGCCGCGGGAAACAACCGTATCGACGAGAACAGGGCGGAAGTGGTTATATACGCCGGCTCCGAGAAAGCTCGCGTAACCGACAGCGTTTCGATCGGCGAGCCGCTTGAAATAATCGACGATCTCGTACTCGCTTTTGCCGTCCTCAATCGCCAGAGCTTTTTGAGAGCGGACATCGGAAGGAAGATATGCGACCAGGTCTTCTTCCGATTGCGCCCCGATCACGCCGAGCATTTCTCTGCGATCGGAATCCGATTTCGGTAAGTATCGCAATCCGCTTACTCAGCCCCTACATATTTCTCATAGGCCGCAGCATCCATGAGGCCGTCCGTTTCATCAGAAGCCGTAAGCTTCACCTTGATCAGCCATCCCACGCCGTGCGGGTCTTCGTTCAACTTCTCGGGGCTCTTGGAGAGCAGCTCGTTCGTTTCTATCACCTCTCCGGAAACCGGTGAGTAGATATCGGAAACCGCCTTTACCGATTCCACAGAGCCGAAGCTGTGGCCCTTTGTCACTTTGCTTCCGGTCTTCGGCAGATCCACAAAGACGATGTCTCCAAGCTCATGCTGGGCATGATCCGTGATACCGATCGTCCCGTGGTCCCCATCCACATCCAGCCATTCGTGCTCTTTCGTGTATTTATAAGTTCCTGGATAGCTCATCCCTTTGCCCTCTTGTAAAACGGCGTGGTTACCGTAACAGCGCCAACCGGTGCGTTGCGAATCAAGATCTGCAGCTTTACGCCCGGCTCTGCCTTTGCCACCGGCAGATAACAAAGGCCGATATTTTTATTTAAGGTAGGCGATGGCCCTCCGCTGGTTACCCAGCCGGCAGGTTTGCCATCGATCCAGATTTCATACCCGTCCCGGCCAATTCCCCGTTCCGTCATTTCAAAGCCGGCGAGTTTCCGGGTGAGTTGCTGTTCCGTTGCTTTTTCAAGCGCAGCACGGCCGACGAACTCGCCTTTATCCATTTTGACGATCCAGGCCAAATCGGCTTCAAACGGATTTATGGATGCCGTCAACTCGTGGCCGTAGAGCGCCATCTTTGCTTCGAGCCGAAGCGTGTTACGCGCGCCGAGGCCGCACAGTTTGATTCCGAACTCCCGTCCCGCTTCTTTTACTTCTTCCCAGATCCGCGCCGCATCTCCCGGCGCAACGTAAATTTCGAACCCGTCTTCACCCGTGTAGCCGGTGTGCGCGATGCGCGCCGGAACGCCCGATACTCTGCCGTCCGTAAACCAGTAATATTTGATCTCGCTCAGCTTGGTATCGGTCAGCTTCTGCAACGTTGCGAGCGCCTTAGGTCCTTGAATAGCGAGTTGCGCATAGCGATCGCTGGCAAAGTCCACATTGGCATCGAAGCGGTTATGCCGTTGTATGTGTTCAAAGTCCTTATCTTGGTTTCCGGCATTCACGCAAAGGAAGAATTCTGTCTCCGAGACTTTGTGTACCAGGATGTCGTCCACGAAACCGCCGTGCTCATAAAGCAGCGCGGAGTAATGAGCCTGTCCGATTTTCAGTTTCGCGGCATTATTGGTCGATACATAGTCGACCAGCTTCGCGGCTTCCAGTCCACGAATCTCGATTTCGCCCATGTGGCTGACATCGAAGAGTCCTACGCCATTGCGGACAGCGTTGTGCTCTTCGAGGATGCTCGAATACTGTACCGGCATGTTCCAGCCGCCGAAGTCTACCATTTTGGCCTTCGACGCCCTATGAACATCGAACAGTGGTGTTCTTTTCAGCTCCGTATCGGGAGTCATTCAGGCGGGAAAACCTCAGCGTAGCACGCGGTTCTTGTGGGGCAGCTCCTTGAGCTGCGCCGGGCGCCCTCGCCCGGCTGTTCAAGAATTCAACAATTTAAGAGGCCGACGACGCCTCGGCCGCAGGACACGGGTCCCGTCCCACCAAACTAAGTGATATTGGCCTCGCAGCCCGCCTTCAATAATTTTGATTTTTCTGGAACGTCACGTGCCCGTATCGGCTGCCTCTGCTGCGCCGTACTCTTTCAATTTATTGAAAAGTGTCTTTAGGCTGATCCCTAAAATTTCGGCCGCCCGAGTCTTGTTGTTCTTTGTGTGCTGCAGCGTGAGTTGAATGAGGGCTTTTTCGGCTTCGCTCACAGTGGTGCCCACTGCCAGGCGAACACTTTCCGGCTCAAAAATCTGGGCAGGGGGACGCGATCCCGCCGGCGCGCCAAAGTCAAATGGAAGATGCGCCATTTGGATAACGCCTTCGCCCGTCATAATGACTGCCCGCTCCAATACATTGCGCAACTCGCGTACGTTGCCGGGCCAGTTATACTTCCGAAACGCTTCCATCACTTCCGGAGTTACCGACGTCACGTTGCAAGTGTGTTTACGGTTCAAATTGCCGATCAGCGCCTCGCATAGGACCGGTAGGTCATCCAGGCGTTGCCGTAGCGGGGGCAGCGCGATCTGAAAAACATTCAGGCGATAATAGAGGTCGTCGCGCAGATCTCCTTTTTTGAGGGCCTCGTCCAGGTTGCGGTTAGTTGCGGCGATTACCCGCACATCGACGGAAAGTTCGTTTTTTCCCCCAAGCCGCCTGACGCGCGAATCTTCCAATACGCGGAGCAGTTTAGCTTGTGTGCCGGAGGGCATCTCGACTAGTTCATCCAGCAATAGCGTGCCATGCTGCGCCAGTTCAAAGCAGCCGGCGCGCCGCTCAAACGCTCCGGTGTAGGCGCCTTTCTCGTGCCCGAAGAGTTCGGCCTCCATTAAGGTTTCGGGCATCGCCGCGCAATTGATAGCAACGAACGGACCACCACGCCGGCTGCTGAGCTGATGAATGGCTCGCGCTACCAGTTCCTTGCCGGTTCCGCTCTCCCCGACTACGAAAACCGCAGCTTTACTGGGCGCTACCTGCTGGATGACGTTGAACACCTGCTGCATCTGCGACGAGGTGCCCACCATGTCCGCCAACACACCCGAATACGAAAGCTGCCGGTGCAATCGTTCGGCCTCTTCCGCCAGTTGGTTTTGCTGAGCTGCGCGTTCGAGCAAAACACGTAATGCAGCGGGCTGAATCGGCTTTTCGAGAAACCAAAAAGCCCCGAGTTCATGAATCGTTTGAATGGCGGTCTCAATATTACCGAAGGCCGTCAATACGATTGCCGGGGGCATGTTGCCATCTGCCCCCAGGCGCTTCATAAGCTCAAAACCGTCCATACGCGGCATCATGAGGTCCGTGACGATCACGTTGGCGGAGAACCTACCCAGCTTTTCCAGCGCTTCCTGCCCGTCCGCAGCGGTTTCCACTTCAAATCCCCAAGCAGAAATCATCGCCGCCAGCGGTGCGCGTTGCGCCTCTTCATCGTCAACCACCAGAACGCTGGTCGTCTGGCGGGTGGCTTGGTTTCCCACGGTCTTCACAGTTTAGCCGATCGAAATGTTGACACAGTCACAGATCTGAAGCTAGCTTTACTAGTACTGGCGGCTGTGCCTTTCTACCAATTCCTGTCGCAGGTGATTGCGGCGCATCCCGCTCTGCGGAAAATCGGGGACACTCCGGGCTAGAATCCAAATCGCGGCGGTCTCCTATCAGCAGGCGTGTCCCCGATTTTCCCAAATCATCGCTGCAATGGGTGCTTGCGATGCGCCCGTTGATCGAGTCATTCTGAAGAGTTATGGATCCCGAATTGCTCATACACAACGTTGGCGATGAGCCGCCGCCTTTCCTTGGGCAATGGAACCGGGTGTATGTAGTTGTTCTCGTGTATCTTTTTGTGCTGATCGTCGCGCTTTTTGCCGTCACTGAATACTTCCACTATTAATTGTCCGCTACGGTGCTGATTTGGCCGCACGTTAGAATGCTTCCGGTAGCATCAATGCCTGGAATCCTCGAAGTGATCGTTACGACGGCAGCCGAGGCGGCAGCAGCCGAAGCCGGCGGTGCGGACCGGCTTGAACTGGTTCGCGATCTGTCTTCCGGAGGATTAAGCCCGGATCTTCGCACCGCCCGGGCAGTGATGGATGCAGTGTCCATTCCGGTGCGCGCCATGGTTCGGGAAACGGCATCCATGAGCGCTGGCGATGAAGTAGAGATGGAGACTCTCCGGGCATGTGCTGGTGAGTTCGCCCGTCTTCCCGTAGACGGACTTGTGGCCGGCTTTATTCGCGGTGGCGAAATCGATATCGATGCGATGCGCCGCTTGCTCGAACCTGTCCCTCACGTGCGCGTCACATTTCACCG
>DAISJE010000262.1:0-6768 GCA_036821665.1 Bryobacteraceae bacterium
CGCGCTACGACCGCTTCGGTCATCAGGGCGTCGAAGGCTTCGGCGGCTCCGGGTTCAACAACGTCAACATCAACGACATCTTCGGCGAGATCTTCGGAGACATCTTCGGTGGCCAGCGTGGCGGGATTTGCGGTGGTCAACTACATTTATTTAAGGAATCCCCTCACGGGCCTTCCGGATTGGCGTTTCTTTTGGGCCACCTGAACATGAAAAAGGAGTTTCGGGACTTTCACGCCCGTCCGGGCGACGGCGGAACATGGCTGGACGCATCGTCGAAGAGTGATCGGCTTCCTTATGAATCGGTGGACATGCTGATCGCGCCCGATGGAGCCATTCGCGAGCTCAAGGTTCAGGGCCGAGACGAATCGGTGCTGAGTTTCGCTTTCAATGACGAAAAACTGAATCCTCAATTAAGCGACAAACTGTTTCATTTCACCATTCCTCCGGGAGCGGAAGTGGTGGATGCTATCGAGCCGGGGGCTCAGGAGAGGTAGGCAGTTGGCAGAATTTCTTCTGAGATACGCGGACGCGCGCGGCCAGATGCACGAGCAGGTTGCGGATGCGGCAACCGAGCGAGATGCGCGGGAGCGCCTGGCGCAGCAGGGCTATCTGGTCTATTCAGTCCGGGCAAAGGATCTGGGCGCGCGGTTAAGAGGTACAAGCAAGCGCCGCAAGACCGTTAATCTCGAAAAGTTCCTGATCTTCAATCAGCAATTTGTCACGCTGGTGCGGGCCGGTCTTCCGATTTTGAAGGGTCTCGATCTGCTGGCCGACCGCCTGACCGACGAGAAGCTGGGCCGTCACATCAAGGCGGTACGCGACGAGGTGCGAACCGGAACCGTGTTGTCGGACGCGTTCGAGCGCCAAGGTGTGTTCCCTCCGATGTACATCACATCGGTTTTGGCGGGAGAAAAGAGTGGTTCGCTGCCGGAAGTGCTCGACCGTTTCCTTGCCTATCAGAAACTAACGCTCGCCGTCCGCAAAAAGCTGCTGGTCTCGCTGCTGTATCCGTGCGTTCTGATTTGCCTGGTCGCTTGCCTGATGGTTTTTCTCATCACCTTTGTCGTGCCGAACTTCGCGGCGCTTTACAACAGCATGGAAGCGAAGCTACCGACCGCCACGGTGATTCTGATTGCGATAGGAACAACGGCGCGCAATTATGTTCTGCTGGGATTCAGCGTTGTCGCGTTGGCGGCGGTCATGTTCTACTTCTGGACCCGGCGCGAATCGTCGCAGGAGGCGATGGATCGCGTGAAAATGCGGACGCCGGCGCTGGGTGAAATCTGGACGAAGTATCAGGTTGCGCAGTTCTCGCGGGTAATGGGAACGTTGCTGGTCGGCGGCATTCCGCTGGTACAGGCGCTCGAGACTTCGGGACGCTCGCTCGGATCGGTGTTGTTGAAGAAAACGGTGGACAAAGTAGCTGTGCTGGTTCGCGAAGGCAAATCGCTTTCCTCGTCTCTCGCCGCGACAGGCATCGTGCCGGGCCTGGCTATCGACATGATGGAAGTGGGCGAATCCACGGGCGCACTTCCGCAGATGCTGAACAGCGTGGCGGAGTTTTATGAGGAAGATGTTTCGACGCGAATGACTGCGCTGCTTTCGCTGATTGAACCGGCAATCATGATTTTCATGGGCATTTTTGTCGCATTTGTGCTCGTGGCGCTTTACCTCCCCATCTTTTCGCTGGCAAACACGATTAAGTAAATGGCAACGGATACTCTCAAGCTGAAGACCGCTTCGGAAGAAGCAGAGCAAGCGCAGGCAATGGCGCGGCGGTACCGTTGCGAATTCGTCGATCTGCACGCCACCAAGATCGATCACGAACTATTCCGCACGGTGCCGGTGGACCTAATGTTCCGTTATCATTTTGTGCCGCTCCAGGGCCATAACGGAACGCTCGAGATTGCGCTTTCAGATCCGCGGCAGATCGTCATGATCGATGAGTTGTCGGTGCTGCTCGCGAAGAAGCTCAAGATCAAGGTCGCAACCTATTCGCAGATTTCAGATCTGCTGAAGAAAACGGAGCAATCACAGCGCGTTCTCGAGGAAGTCACCGAGGGCTTCACCCTGGATGTCGTTGGCGACGAAGAAAACGCGGACGAAAATCTCTCGATTGACCGGCTGGCTTCGGATGAAGGCAACATCGCTCCCGTCATCAAACTGGTCGACACTACTATCTTCAATGCACTGGAGCGGAGAGCCAGCGACGTGCATATTGAGACGCGCGATCAGGAAGTCGCTATCAAGTACCGAATCGACGGCGTATTGCAGTACGCCATGAGCCCGATCGCGAAGGAATGGTATTCGGCGGTCATCTCGCGCATCAAAGTAATGAGCGAACTGGATATCGCGGAGCGCCGGGTCCCGCAGGACGGCCGCTTCCGGGTGCGCTACAAAGGCCGCTTGATCGACTTCCGTGTGTCCATCATGCCGACGATTTATGGCGAGGATGCGGTGCTTCGCGTCCTCGATAAAGAGTCGATGAGCGAGAAGTTTGCGCGCCTGACGTTGGACGTAGTCGGTTTCGCCGATCAGGACTTGAGCAAGTTCCGGCGCTTTATCAAGGAGCCATACGGCATGGTGCTGGTCACGGGACCAACAGGGTCGGGTAAGACAACGACACTATATGCGGCATTAAGCGAGATTAAGAACGACGAAGACAAGATCATCACCATCGAAGATCCGGTGGAATACCAGATCAAAGGCATCACGCAGATTCCGGTCAACGAGAAGAAGGGCCTGACGTTCGCGCGCGGTTTGCGCTCAATTCTGCGGCACGATCCGGACAAGATTCTGGTAGGAGAAATTCGCGACCAGGAGACGGCTCAAATTGCGATCAATGCCGCTCTGACGGGGCACCTGGTCTTCACCACCGTACACGCCAACAATGTGCTGGACGTGCTCGGACGCTTTTTGAATATGGGAGTGGAACCGTATAATTTCGTCTCTTCACTCAACTGTATTTTGGCGCAGCGACTGGTCCGCATCATTTGCCCGCACTGCCGCGAGCAGGTCACCTATAGCGATGATTACCTGCAAGAGAGCGGGCTCGATTTAGACGAGTGGCGATCGTTCCGGTTTACCGAAGGGCGCGGGTGCATGGAATGCAGCGGTACCGGTTTTCGCGGCCGGACGGCAATTCACGAATTACTGGATCTTACCGAGAATATCCGCGAAATGATTCTGGAACGCCGCCCGTCATCGGAAATCAAGCGCGCCGCAAAGGCGGACGGAATGACTTTCCTGCGGGCATCCGCGCTGCACCGCGTGCGAGAAGGCATTACAACCTTGCGCGAAGCGAATAAAGTAACGTTCATCGAAGGGTAGGAAATATTTGCCGCTTATCGAAAGGATCCAACAATGGATCGCAGATCCGCCGCCGGATCATCTATTCGAAATAACCGAGACTTCCCTTGCGGCTGCTTCACCCCGCATGCCCGCGCGGCACAAGCACGAAGTGCTGGTGGAACGCGGCCTGACGGCATCGCCGAGCACACCAAACCTGTTAAAGCCGCAGCTTTATCGGGAGGCGTTGCCACGTTTGTCGCCGACGACCGGCTTGAAGCGCCCCGCGGCCTTGGTCATACCGGACTATGCGGTGCGGATGGCGCTCCTCGATTTTCAGGAATTTCCCTCCGGAGAAGCCGAGCGTACCGCTTTGATCCGGTTCAGGCTACGCAAGAGCGTGCCCTTTCACATTGACGAAGCGCAGCTCTCGTATTCGATTCAGAGGGCGGAGTCGAAGCGATTCGATGTGCTTGCGGTCGCCATCGCAAGGCCGATTTTGGAAGAATACGAGACTTTGTTTACGGAGGCCGGTTATCGCGTGGGCGTAGTAATGCCCTCCTGTCTCGCTACTTTGCGCTTGTGCGAATCGGCGGCCATCGGACTCACTCTGCTCGTCAAAGCCGCCGGGTCCCATGTCTCGGCCGTGTTATTCGAAGGAGACCGCGTACATCTGGTTCGTTGCCTGGATCTTACGGGAAGCGACTTATCGGAGAGCGAGGAAGGTGTAGAGAAGGAGCAGCCGGAAGGGGATCTCATCATGCCGCTGCTGCAACAGACGCTGGCGTATGCCGAAGACCAGCTTGGAACAGCTGTTGCCCACCTGCTGCTTTGCGGATTCGGACCAGAGACGGAGATTTTGGGGGGGCTAGCGGAAAAAGAATTCGGGGTGGCATACTCGGCGGTACGCTCGAAATTCGGTGCTGCATCGCAGGAAAACGCCGGCTTATTAGGATTGTTGGAGCGCTACGCAGCATGAGCATTTCACCGGTTGAAATCAACCTTGCATCCCAGCCATTCCGGCGGGAACGGGCGCAGAATGCGGCGATTGCCGCGGCTTGCGTCTTACTCACGTGTTCCTTACTGCTGCTGATCAGCCTGATTTTGCATGAACGATCGCAGGCCGCGGATTTGCGGAGCGCAATCAGCGCACAAAATGCCAAGCTAGCCGTTTTGCAACGGCAGCAGGCACAGTTTTCGGCCGTCCTTTCGAAGCCTGAAAACGCGGATGTGTTTGCGACGAATGTCTTTCTCAATGAGCTGATTGCGCGTAGAGGGGTTAGCTGGACACGTGTGTTCAGCGATCTTGGCACGGTGCTGCCTACAAATATGCGGCTGCTTGCGATCCGTTTGCCTCAAGTCGGAGTTGAGGATGCCAGCGGAACCAACCGTGTGCAGCTCGACATGCTGGTGGCCAGCGAACGATCGGATGCCATTATCGGGTTACTAAAAGACCTGGAACAATCGCAGCTATTCGGCTCTGCCACGGTTGTCACGCAGACTCCGCCAACCCAGAATGATCCCTTTTATAAATACCGCGTAACGGTTGCCTATGCCCAAAAACTTTGAATCGTTGTTCTCGAAGCGCAACCTGGAACAGCGCGGCATCCGTTTCTGGCTGAAGATTGCAGCCATCGTGCTGGCTGTATTGAATTGCGCCGCTTTGTTCATTTATCTCGTGCCACCGGGTGGATCGCGTTCCGATTTGACCGACGAAAATCAGCAGATCCGCTCATCGATTGCCTCGGCGAGAGCGCAGGCGGTCCGTTTAAAAACGGTTTCAGCGAAGGTGCAGATCGGCAGCCAACAATCCGGCGATTTCGAGGCAAAATATTTTCTGCCTAAGCGCACGGCGTATGAAGCGGTAATTGAAGAGATTCAACGAATGGTGAAAGAGGCGGGTCTCCAGGAACGGGACGCGGTTTTCAGCGAAGAGCCGATTGAAGGCACCACGGATCTCTCCGTGCTAAACGCGACAGCTAACTACGGGGGATCATATGAGAGCCTGATGCACTTTTTAAATCTGGCCGACCACTCGCCGATGCTGCTAATGCTGGATGCGCTGCAGGTCGCGCCGCAACAAAAAGGCGGTCAGATTACGACCTCGATCAGGTTTCAAGCAATTGTGCGCGAAGACCCGAGCCCGGCGACAGCAGGAACGGGAGGGCAGCCATGAGCGCGGCCGCGCAAACGAGAATCTTCGGTATCCGCATCGGCCTGGACCCAAAGATTCTAGTGGGAGGATTGATTGCGGTTGCCGTCGCGTTGTTCTGGTACAACTCGCGAAGCGACGACACCGGAACCCCGGCGACAGTGCGCCCACACGAGAGCGCTACTCCGGCAAACTCAACCAGGCGCAGACCGGTTGTGCGGCGGCAGACCACGCCCAACGATCGAGGCACATTACGTCTTCGTCCGGTTGATGCCAGCAGCGGCAAGGTGGATCCCACGCTACGCCTGGATTTGCTTGCGCGCGTGCGCGCCGTTCCCGCGGCCGATAACATTCGCAATCTCTTTGAAACCGGACCGGCGCCATTAACTGCTGAGCAGATGAAGCCGATCCATGGGCCGACGATTGTCCCCGCACCGGCGCCCCCGCCAGTTACACCGAACACGGTCGCACAGCAGGAAGCTGCTCTGAACGTTCCGCTGAAGTATTACGGATTCGCCGAACCAGCGGGCAGGGGTGAAGGGAATCGCGGATTCTTTTTGGATGGCGACAACGTTCTGGTGGCAACGGAGGGAGAGCTGCTGGGGCAGCGTTATTTAGTAGTGGAACTCACGCCGACCAGCGCACGTGTCGAGGATACGCAAGTGAAGAAGGGCCAAACCCTGGCGCTCGTGGCGGAAGCGCTGCCGTGATCCGAGATAAGCAAAAACGCAATAGTCAAAAAGGATCGGCGCTGCTGATCGTGTTCGTTTTCGCGGCTATGGTCGCGATCATGCTGTATATGGAACTGCCGGTTGCAGTTTTTGAAGCGCGACGTCAGAAGGAACAACTGCTGGTAGACCGCGGCAACGAGTATGCGCATGCCGTAAAGCTGTTCGTCCGCAAGGTCGGACATTACCCAGCATCCATCGATCAATTGGAAGATACGAACCGGATGCGCTTTTTACGCCACCGGTTTAAGGATCCGTTTACCGGCAAAGACGACTGGCGTCTGCTGCATGCGGGGCCGGGCGGAGTGCTGGTTGATTCGAAGGTGCGGAACAAAAATCCTTTCGGAACGCCCGGACAAACGAACGGAACGAATTCAGGATCTAACTCTAATTCCGCCAGCGCTGGTTTCGGAGCAAATTCGAGCTTTGGGTCCAGTTCCGGTTTTGGGTCGAATTCCGGATTTGGATCGAACTCCAGTTTTGGGTCAAAGTCGAGTTTTGGTTCGAACTCCGGTTTTGGCGCGAGTTCAAGTTTCGGCTCGGATGCCGGATTCAACCCGAGCGGATCATTCGGGTCCAATTCCGATTCGACGCCGGAGG
>DAISJE010000263.1:0-6746 GCA_036821665.1 Bryobacteraceae bacterium
GCGGCACGGCTTCTTCGATAACCTGAGCCAAACGGCCGGTTGTACGAATGGGCCGCGCGCGAACGATTGCTCTGGAGATTCTTCGCGACCTCCTTTCTTCACCAAGCTGATAAATCAGATCGGCGAGCGCCTTTTCAGGCAGTTCATTCACCAGGTCCGCAGCGGTTACCGCCTGAGTACGATCGAATCGCATATCAAGCGGCCCGTCTTCGGTGAGCGAGAAACCCCGCTCCGCACTGCTTAGCTGATACCGGCTGACACCCAAATCAGCCAGCACGCCGTCCACCGACGTAACGTCGTTCTCCTCCAACGCCTTCGGTAGGCTCGTAAAAGCTCCATGGAAAAACCGGATGCGATCCGCTACTTCGCTCGTTGCGGCACGCGCCAAATCGAGCGATTCCATGTCCCGATCGCACGCGATCACAAAACCGCTCGTTAATCGTTCCGCAATCGCGCGCGTATGACCGCCCAACCCGGCGGTCAACTCCAAATAGATCCCATTCGGACGAATCGCAAGAAATTCGAGCGATTCGTTCAACAGCACCGGATAGTGCCGAACACCTTTCTGAACCCAGCCTTCCGCCGCGCCCATACATATCCGGCCCTATCGCAATCCCTTCTTCTCCAGCGCCTTCAGCTTGTCGCCAAGGTTCGTCTTGGCAGCTTCCAGGCGCTGGGTATAAATCTTGCTTCCGAAGACTTCGATTCGCTGCTTGTAAACCAGCAGATGAACGTCGTCCTTCTCCAGCCCCAACTCCCGGCGCAGCGTGGTGGGCATCAACACCCGTCCCTGCGCATCGATCTCGACATCCTCTCCGTAGTGATTTGCGACGAATGCCAGATCCGATCGATCCTCGGCATCGTCCCCCGGCTCCTGCAACAATTTTTCTGTTTCGCGCCAGACCGAAATCGGGTAGATTAGGGCTGTCGAGGTATTCAACGTCGTGACAAAGACCTTTCGCTCCCCGAGCGCTTCCAAAAACTGTACGATCGCCGCTGGAAGTTTGAGCCGGCCCTTTTCATCGACACGACCGCTGAGAGTGCCACGGGGGGCTTCAACCGTCATCGACGGGCGGGACTGAGCGCTTTCCTCCACTTCAAACCACTTCTGGCCCGTTTAGGCCACAAGTCGATACTCGCACGCACTCTAACTGATTGCAATAGTTTTGTTTAAAGATTTTTCTGTAAGCTTTTGTATTCGCCTTTGTTACGCCCTGGTGGTCCTTTCGTGAGTTAAGAAAGCGCTTGCATCCCGTGAGAAATGATTTCGATCTCTGTCGCGTCCACCCTAACGCTTCAGCCAAAAAGGGGGTTCGTCATGCGGGAATGCGCGCTTCGATTCTTATCTGTGATTTTTTGTATTGGCCTGTTCGTATTCGGAACTCGCCTGGCAAACGGACAAGCAGTAGCAAATGCTCAGGTCACGGGAGACGTGACTGATCCCACCGGCGCTGCGGTCGCTGGTGCGACTGTCAAGATGATCGAAATCGAGCGAGGCGTGACACACGAGGCCAAATCGGATTCGAACGGACGCTACACATTACCTAATCTTCCAGTGGGACCCTACCGGCTCGAAGCCGGCACGACCGGATTTAAAACCTATACACAGACCGGCATCACTCTACAAGTTGGCGATCATCCTGAAATCAATATCACGCTGCAGGTCGGCTCCATCACGGAGAGCGTCGAAGTCACCGCCGGAGCGGCGATGGTACAGAGCGAGCAGACGTCCGTATCGCAAGTAATTAATCAGAAGAGCATCGTCGAACTTCCTCTGAATGGGCGGCAACCGACTCAACTGGTTCTCATTTCCGGCGCATCCGTCGTCACCGGGGGAGGCGATATGACCGGCAGCAAGAACTACTGGACATCGACAACTATTTCCGTCGGTGGAGGACAAGGCAACGGCACCAATTATCTGCTCGATGGCGGAGACAACGTCGACACCATGACGAATGTGAACCTGCCGTTTCCCTTCCCCGATGCGCTTCAGGAGTTCAGTGTCGACACTAATGCTCTACCCGCGCGAAATGGAACGCAGCCGGGCGGCGTAGTAAATATTGTTACGAAGTCGGGCACCAACGATTTCCACGGCAGCGCGTTCGCGTTTCTCCGCAATGGAGATCTGAACGCTCGGAACTTTTTCGGCAAAACGCATGACCTGCTAAAGCGAAATCAGTTCGGTGGAACGCTGGGCGGCAGAATCATCCGCGATAAGCTTTTCTTTTTTGGCGGCTATCAGGGAACGCGCATTCGGAATGTGTCGCCATCTTCCACCGCCTATGTCCCAACAGCTGCTGAGCTAGCCGGTAATTTCAGCATCGCCGAATCTCCAACCTGTATTGCGGGCGCGGCCAAGCCGCGCACCATCACCATTCCCGGAACCAAAACGCCTATCGGCAATACGGGCAACGTGTTTGCAGCCGGCATCAAATTCGATCCGGCAGCACTGGCCTTGGTGAAATACCTGCCAACCACCAGCGACCCCTGCGGCAAGCTCACCTATTCGACTCCTTCGATACAGGATGAAGATCAAGGGATCGGCCGTTTCGACTGGATTCAAAATTCAAAACACAGCGCCTTTCTACGCTATTTCTATACGAAATTCGTTCAACCCGCTTTCTACGATCCGGCCAATGTGCTGGTAACCACCAGCCCCGGCAATGATGAAAGCGCTCAGTCCGCGACCATTGGTGATACCTATACCTTCAATCCGACGACCGTAAATTCGCTGCACGCGACATTCACCCGCCGCACCGATTTCCGCGGCCCCAATTCGAACTTCTTCAACGCCAATAAGCTTGGCATCAACATCACAACACTGGTGCCGGACGATTTTCGGCTGAGCGTTTCGAATCCGGGCTTCAGCGTTGGGTGCGGCACATGCTCACCCGGCTATTTCAATGTGACGACCTATCAACTCGCGGACGACGTCGATTTAATTCGCGGAAAGCACCATCTAGGGTTCGGTGTCGATGTCATCTACACACAGAACAATCTGCTGAGCGGCTATCTGCAAAACGGAAACTTCGCGTTCAACGGAGTCGCGACCGGCGATTCAATGCTCGATTTTCTAACGGGTACCATGAGCGGGTTCAGCCAAAGCCTGCCGCAGCAGCCCGCCCCAAGAATGACCATCCCGGCGCTTTATATACAGGACACGATTCATGCCACTTCACGCCTGACCATAAATGCGGGCCTGCGCTGGGAACCAATGTTTTGGCCCACCGACCATTGGCACCGCGGCTCGGTTTTCTCCATGGCAAATTTTCTGAATGGCGTGCACAGCAAGGTTTATCCGAACGCTCCCGCCGGATCGTTATATTATGGCGATCCGGGCGTCAATGCGTCTTTTACCGGCGACCATAAACTAAATGTCTTTTCTCCCCGGCTTGGCCTTGCTTTCGATCCGAAGGGCGACGGTAAACAGACCATCCGTGTTGGCGCGGCCCTGATGTACGACTCGGGTATGTTGTACACGGCGCAGCGGCTCGCCTCGAACCCGCCATTTGTGAACGAAATCGATTTGACTACCAGCAATCCTGGCGGATTCAGCGATCCGTGGAATACCGGGTATCACTATCCCGGCGGAAATCCGTTCCCGCCCACAGCTTCGTATTTCCCGCAGTATGCCCTTTTTATCGTCCTGCCACAGGATTTCAAGCCTACCAGCGTTGCGCAATGGAATGTTAGCTACCAGCGCCAGTTTGGCAGCAGTTGGCTCGCGTCGGTCAGCTACATCGGAAATAAGACCTCACACCTCTGGCTGGGGCAGGAGACAAATCCGGCCGTCTATAGCCCGTCGGTTTGCGCTCAGTTCTCGAAAGGCTGCACCACTTCCAATACGAATCAGCGCCGGGTATTGAGTCAGATCAATCCCAGTCAGGGCCAGTATTACGGCGGCTTGGACTATGTCTATGACGGCGGAAACGCGAATTACAACGCCGTGCTCGTGTCTGTCCAGCAGCGCCTGAGCCATGGCGTTACATTTCTGGCGAACTACACGTGGTCGCATTGCATCAGCGAAGGCGATTTCACGCGCGATATAGCCGGCCCGACTTTCCTAAATCCCTACAATCTGTCGATGGATCGCGGCGATTGTAATTTCGATATCCGGCATATTTTCAACGCTTCCATCGTTGCGACCAGCCCTGTAAAGGGCACCAGTATTTGGGCTCATATTCTGGGTAACTGGCAGTTAGCGCCTCTGCTTCGTGTGGTAAGTGGGACACCGCTCCCCGTGACGACGGGTAAAGACACGTCGCTGACCGGAATTAACTCGGGCGACAGCCCGGAGCGGCCGAACTATGTCGCTGGAGCCGATCCGTACGTGGCAAGTTGGGGACCGAAGCTCCAATATCTGAACCCCGCTGCCTTTTACGTCAACGCTCCCGGAACATACGGCAATCTCGGGCGCGATGTTCTACGCGGGCCAGGCAATCTACAGTTCGATCTCGCACTCAGCCGCATCTTCCCGATTCACGAATCGTTCCGGCTTGAAGTACGCGCCGAAGCGTTCAATGCGATCAATCACACGAACTTCGTCGCCCCCGCAACCGGAACCGGCATTCCCGGCATTTCGACCGGCGGCATCTCGCTGAGCACCAGCTCGTCGAACTTCGGCCAGATCACCAGCGCCGGCGATCCAAGAATTTTGCAGTTTGCGATGAAGCTTTATTTCTGACGGGGCGATTGTATCCACCTAGTTTTCCCAGGTCCAGACATCTTCTATGTGGAGCGGCGCTCGAGGACGTCAGAACCGGATAGCAGTGAGGCAAGGAAAGGTAGAGATTCTCGGGTGTGAATTGCTTTTAGAGCCACAATGGAAGAGCTAAAAGCAACCGGCGCTTATGATCAAGCTCACTTGTTCCGCTTGACGGGCAGTGAGCCGTACGCCTGACAAACAGGCATGATTTGCATCACGTTCACATTCACATGTACCGGCCGTGTTGCCACCCAGTGAATCGCATCCGCGACATCATCGGCTGTCAGAGGCTGCGTGCCCTCGTAGACTGCCGCAGCTTTTTTCTTATCGCCTTTGAAGCGTACTTCCGAAAATTCGGTTCCCCCGGCGAGACCGGGTTCGATATTGGTCACGCGAATAGCTGTTCCTAATAGATCCGCCCGAAGATTGTTGCTGAACTGATGAACAAACGCCTTAGCGGCTCCATAGACGTTACCGCCAGGATAGGGCCACTCGCCGGCCGTGGATCCAATGTTAATAATGTGACCGCGATTCCGTTCCACCATTCCCGGAAGGAGAAGACGCGTGCAATAGACAAGGCCCTTAATATTGCTGTCGATCATGGCGTCCCAGTCATCCAGGTCGGCGGCTTGTGCCGGATCGAGGCCGATCGCGCCCCCCGCATTATTCACCAGGACATCGACGGCAGCAAAGGCCGGCGGCAAAGAAGCGACCGCTTTTCCGACCTCCGCGCGCTTGCCGATGTCGAATGTCAAAGGCAAGAAGCCGTTTCCCAATTCCTTCTGTAACTGTTCGAGGCGCTCCTTACGACGTCCGGTTCCAATAACCTTAGCGCCATCTTGGGCGAATCGCTTCGCGGTGGCCTCTCCGAATCCCGATGTAGCTCCAGTAACAAAGACGATCATAGTTTCAGCATAGAAGCCGGGTTTATCGCGTCAGCCTCTGATTTTGTTTATCACAGCTTCCGTAAATTCTTCGGTCGACGCGCTGCCTCCGACATCGCCAGTAAGATGTCTGCCTTCGCGATAGACCGCCTCAATGGAGTTTTGAAGCTTTTTTGCCGCTTCCGTTTCGCCAAGGTGGATCAGCATCATCACCGACGACAGCATTAGGGCTGTTGGATTCGCTTTCCCCTGCCCCGCGATATCGGGAGCGCTGCCATGGACGGCTTCAAAGACAGCGTGCGTTTCGCCCATATTAGCTCCGGGCACAATTCCCAGGCCACCGACCAGTCCAGCCGCGAGATCGGAAACAATATCGCCGTACAGATTAGGAAGAAGCAGAATGTCGAAGGTCTCCGGACGGATAACAAGTTGCATCGATGCGTTATCGACAATCAATTCCTTGTATTGAATTTCCGGGAATTGCTTGGCAACTTCGCGGCAGCAGCGCAGAAAGAGGCCGTCGGCGAGCTTCATAATATTGGCCTTGTGGATGGCCGTGACTTGCCGGCGATTGTTCTTCTTTGCGTAGGTAAAAGCGTAGCGAGCAATGCGCTCGGACGCGGTGCGCGTGATTACCTTGAGACTGGTGACGACATCCTTTACTATCTCGTGCTCCAGACCGGAGTAGAGGTCCTCCGTGTTCTCACGGAAGATAACCATGTCGATGCGCACATCGGTAAAGCGGGTCTTGATTCCGGGAAGCGTGCGGACCGGCCGAACGTTAGCGAACAGGTCGAGCGCCTTGCGAAGAGCGACGTTTACACTCTGAAATCCGCCGGCGACGGGAGTGGTGACGGGGCCTTTCAGGCCGACGCGTGTTTCGTTCAGCGAATCGAGCAGATATTGCGGCAGCGTCTTGCCTGCTTCGAGAATGATGGCCTCGTTCAATTCTGCGCGCCGCCAGCAGATATCTACGCCGGTTGCCTCTACAGCACGCAGAGCCGCCTGGGCCACTTCAGGACCAATGCCATCGCCGGGTATGAGAGTGCAGTAGTGGGGCACGTTTTGATTTTAGTGAGTCGAGCTTTTCCGAACCAACCGTATCTGAAACAGCTTCGGCCACAGCTTGCCGGTGACAAATAATCGGTCGCCCAGGG
>DAISJE010000264.1:0-6719 GCA_036821665.1 Bryobacteraceae bacterium
CTACGAGCCTCCGCGATCAAGCCGATGGACGCCCTCAGACGTAGCGATGCCCCACGCTCGCGAGCCCGTTGGATGCGAACCCTCATTGCCGTACAAGCGGCATTCTGTTTCGTCGTCCTGCTCGTCGCTGGACTGCTTGTCGCCACTTTTGATCGTTTGCACGGGCAATCAAATGGGCTTTCATCCGAAAGGATACTCAATGTCGATATCGTCAATCCAGCAAATGAACCAAGTACTCAATGGGATCAGGTTGCGGACCTCCTTCGCAGAATCCGGCTTGGTTCATGAATGTTTCTCCGGGCTGGTTCGGCACGATGAAGATCCCTTTCGTTGCCGGTAGGGATTTCCGCCCCACCGACTTATCTCCCGGTGTCGCAATAGTCAACGAAGCATTTGCCCGCCAATTTTTTAAAAGCGAAAATCCACTGGGCAATTGGTTTGAGGGGACCTCCGGATGGATGCGCGGTCAGAAGTATCAGATCGTGGGACTGGTACGCAACGCCCGTTACCGGTATCTCCGGCAACCCGTTCTTCCTGTCGCCTACACGCCGTTTCGAAGGACAGATGCAAAAGGAACCATGCAGGGCGGAACGTTTATCATCCGCGCTGCCAGATCAAACTCGCTCGCCTTAGGCTCCCTTCTGCGCCATGAGATTCCTCGCACCCGACCTGAATTCCGCGTTAGCAATTTGCGTACGCAGCAGGAACTGATCGACTCGCAAACCGTCCGTGAACGCCTGCTGGCCATACTCGCACGCTTCTTCGGAGTTGTCGTGCTACTGCTTGCGGGCGTTGGTCTTTACGGCGTTCTCAACTACTCCGTAGTGCAGCGCCAACGCGAGATCGGTATCCACATGGCATTGGGAGCCCAACCGCATGACCTGGCGGCGCGGGTGACTGCGCGGGTATTTTTGATGGTTCTCGTAGGAGCGATCGCCGGACTCCCGCTTAGTCTGGCATCGGTGCGCTACATCGAGCCGCTGTTATACGAGGTGCGATCCACCGAGTTACCATTGCTCGTCACACCTTCACTTGTCATCTTCGGCGTGGCTGTTACGGCGGCATTGCCGGCCGTCATTCGCGCTCTCAAAATCGATCCCGCCACCCTGCTAAGACTTTGAATAACAACTACAAGGCAAGCTGTGAGTGAAGTTCCCGAACCAGGGTCTACGCAACAAAACAGAGCTCAATACTTTCCTGCGCTTTGGGCAGCATGTCCGTTGGGGACCCACCTCGCCTGCTAAAATCGCGGCGTGCCCGCAAAAGCTTCGACAGCGCCGTTCGTCCAGGACCATCTCAAGCAATTGATTCGGGAAGTTCCGGATTTTCCGAAGCCCGGAATCAACTTCTACGACATCACCACTCTCCTAAAGGACAAAGACGGATTTCGCGAAACCGTTGACGCGCTAGAGGAGCACTATCGCAAAACGCCCATCGATGTAGTTGTCGGTATAGAGGCGCGTGGTTACTTCTTCGCGCCCGCCATGGCGCATGCACTCGGCGCGGGCTTCGTGCCGGTTCGAAAACCGAAAAAACTGCCGTGCGCCGTGCAAAGCGTCGATTATGAATTGGAGTACGGCACCGATCAACTCGAAATACATGCGGACGGTATCGAGCCTGGCCAGAACGTGCTCATCATCGATGACGTACTGGCGACCGGCGGTACGGCCGCGGCGGTCGGCCGTCTGGTTCAACTATTGAAAGGGAAGGTCGTCGGATTTGGCTTCGTTATTGAACTTAGCTTCCTGAAGGGCCGGAACAAACTAGACGGCTACGACGTTTTTTCCCTCATTCAGTACTAAAGCCGGTGCAGGTTACCGTTCCGTCGTTCGCCAAGCTCAATCTGGATCTGCGTGTCCTGCATAAGCGCTCCGACGGTTTCCACGAGCTTCGAACCATTTTCCAGACCATCAGTTTGAAGGACACGCTAGGTATCGAGTTCGATTTTGCGAAACGAACCCAAATAGACCTAAGTAGTTCGATCGACATAGAGGACAATCTGGTAGTTCGTTCCGCAAAATTGGTCCTGGATCACCTCCGGCTTACAGCCCGAGTTCGTTTCGTATTGTCTAAACGCATCCCGATGGGCGCCGGCCTCGGGGGCGGTTCGAGCAATGCCGCGGCGGTCCTGATCGCACTCCCCGCCCTGGCCGGGAAAATGATCCGGGCTGTCGACCGAGTTCGTTTGGCAGAATCGCTGGGCAGCGATGTCCCGTTCTTTTTGCTCGGTGGGACTGCCCTCGGATTGGGCCGCGGCACGGAATTGTATCCTCTTCCCGAGCAACCTTCCCGGTACGCCGTGATCGTCTCGACCGGCATCCATGTATCTACCGCGGAAGCCTATCGCGCGCTGGGCAGGAATGTTACAGATTCGTTGACTTCGGAAGCTGAGTCCTTTATCCTGAGAGAGTTTCAGACGAATGCTTGGACTTTGGACGCCTCGAGTCTGGATCGCCTCCCGCGGAAAAACGATTTTGAAGAGCCTGTTTTTGGAATGCACGGAGAACTGTCGGCCATGGTGCGCAAATTGCGCCGGTTGGGTGCAAGACCGGCTCAAATGACCGGCAGCGGTTCGTCCATTTTCGGTGTGTTCCGGACGGCTGCCGCCGCACAGGCAGCGGCTTTAAAATTTCCTGCCGGGAGCGCTTTCCCAGTTCGTTTCGTTTCCCGGCGCCAGTATAGGAGCTTGTGGCATCGGGCTTTGGGACCCGCGGCTGATGCAAGCTGTTTTGCCCCGTAGTGGAGGAATTCAAGAAAAGGATGTCCGCTCCTAAACCGGCCAGAGCTTTGTTCACCGACTTTAAGGTCTTTACCGGGACCGCCAATCCGGCGTTAACCGCTGAAATTTGCGAATGTTTAGGATGTTCGCTCGGTGAAGCGATGATCAAGCGCTTCGCCGACGGCGAGACGCATCTCCAGATCCAGGAAAACGTGCGTGGCGCGGACGTTTTCCTCGTTCAGCCGACTTGCACTCCGGTCGACCATCACCTGATGGAACTGCTCCTCATGATCGACGCTTTCAAGCGCGCAAGCGCGGAGCGAATCACCGCAGTGTTACCCTATTATGGGTACGCGAGACAGGACCGTAAGGACCGCCCGCGTATGCCGATCTCCGCAAAGCTGGTTGCCAGCTTGGTGGAAAGGGCGGGAGCGAGCCGGGTTCTGGCGCTCGATCTGCACGCCGCTCAGATCCAGGGTTTTTTCGATATTCCCGTCGATCACCTTTTTTCCGCTCCGGTGATGGTGGAGTATTTTGAACACCGCTTTGAGCGGGGTTCGCTGATCGTGGTTTCGCCGGACGCCGGCGGCGTCGAACGCGCCCGGTCGTTTGCGAAAAAATTGAATTCGCCGCTGGCAATTATCGATAAGCGGCGGACAGACGCTAACGTAGCCGAGGTGATGAATATTATCGGCGAAGTTCGCGGTAAGCATTGTTTGATGGTGGATGATCTGGTGGATACCGCCGGTACATTGGTTAAGGGTGTAGAGGCGCTCCTGAATCAGGGAGCTAAGAGTGTAACGGCCTGCGCCACGCATGCGGTTCTTTCAGGGCCGGCGGTGGAGCGCATTTGTAGTTCGCCCCTGGAAGAATTGGTAGTGACGAATTCGATTCCGCTGGCGCCCACTGCGGCTGGATGCCGCAAAATTCGGGTGCTGTCGGTAGCGCCGCTACTGGCGCGCGCTATTCAGTCGATTCATGAAGGCGGCTCGGTAAGTACGCTGTTTATATAGGTGAAGGATGAGGAAGGATATTACAGTAGCCGCGGAATCACGCGATTCGCGCGGTAAGAATGAAGCGCGCCGTTTGCGCGCGCACGGCTCTGTGCCGGCTGTGCTCTATGGCGGTTCAGACGGAGCCACTCCCGTATCGGTCAATCCGAAAGAATTGACTAAGATCCTGAACAGTAAGACCGGCCATAACACAATTTTCAATCTGAACCTCACGGGCAAGGAGAATGCGCCCGTGATGATCATCGATTGGCAATACGATCCCATTAAGGATTCGCTGCTGCACGTGGACCTGAAGCGCATCGATCTGACGAAACGAATCACGGTTAAAGTTCCGGTCGTCACGCAAGGGGATCCCAAAGGCGTAAAGATTCAAGGCGGCATTCATGAGATCGTTACGCGCGAAGTGGAAATCGAGTGCCTGCCCGACGATATTCCGGAACAGTTCACGATTAATGTGAGCGAGTTAATGATCGGTCAGAGCGTTCGCGCTGCCGAAATTCCGATGAGCGGTTCGATGAAATTGTTGAGCCCGTCGGATGCGGTCATTTCGCACGTCGTGTCGTTACGAGCTGAGGAAGCGCCAGCGGCCGAGACAGCGGTTGCCGCAACTCCAGCGGCTGCTGAGCCCGAAGTGATCAAGAAGGGCAAGAAAGAGGAAGAGGCCGCGGAGCCTGCCGGTAAGAAGAAATAGGAAGCGATGTTTTGCATCGCCGGCTTGGGCAATCCCGGCCCCCGGTATGAGGCTACACCTCACAATATCGGTTTCCTGGTGTTGGATGAGTTAGCGAAGCGACACGCAATTCGAGTTTCGAAGAGCGAGAACGAGGCGCTGCTTGGTAGCGGCCACATTCGGGACAAAAGAGTCTTCCTGATAAAGCCGCAAACTTTCATGAATAACTCAGGTGCGGCGATTGGCCATGCGCTGAACTACCGCAACCTGACGAGCCACGAACTGATCGTGGTTTATGACGAGCTGGATCTTCCATGGACCGCCCTTCGGATCAAGAAGAACGGTTCGGCGGCTGGACACAACGGTGTAAAGTCGATAATCGCCGCTCTGAAGACGGATGTCTTCATTCGGGTTCGGGTGGGTATACGCCCGGATCATCCGGTAGATGCGGTGCAATATGTTCTCGCTCCATTTGAGCGGGAATTGAGAGATGACGTGGGCGAGATGGTGTCTTATACCGCGGATGCCGTTGAATCCATCGTTGCCGAAGGCGCCACCAGGGCCATGGCGAAATATAATCGCCGCGCTCGAGGCATACAAAAAGAGGAAGAATGAGAATCTACGAGGAGTTGTTTATCGTTCGGCCGGATGCCACTGACGAAGAAGTGGATCCGTTGATCGAACAGTTGAAAGGCGTTGTCACCCACGCGGGCGGCAGTATTGACAAAACGGAAAAATGGGGCGTTCGCAAACTGGCGTACCGGGTTGCGAAATACAACGAAGGACAATACGTCCTGCTCCAGTTCAGCGCCAATCCGGAAATCGTTAAAGAAATCGAGCGCCGCCTTCGCGTAGCGGATCTTGTCCTGAAATATTTGACGGTCCGCATCGATGAAAAATTGAAGCGCATTGACAAACGGCGCAAAGCGCGTGAGAAGCGAGCAGCTAGAAAGCCGGTAACCCCGCCGCAGGCTCCGGCCGTAGCTTCCCCGCTGCTGCCACAGGAGCCCTCCGTGCCCACGCCCGGCGCTCCGGCCCCCGCGCATCCGGCGGAGCCGGCAGTCGAGTAACCGACAGAGGCAAAGAGGAAAAAGATTATGGCAGAACAGAGAGGTGGCCGCCCGATTGCGGCCTCACAACGGCCGACTGGCGGCGACAAAGCGATCGCGACGGGCAAGAAACAATATTTCCGTCGCAAAAAGGTTTGCCGGTTTTGCGTCGACAAGGTCGACGATATCAATTACAAAGACGTCAAGCTGCTGTCCAGCTTTATATCGGAGCGTGGAAAGATTACGCCGCGGCGTATCTCGGGCGTGTGCACACCGCACCAGAAGCGTTTGAGCGAGGCTATAAAGCAGGCGCGCAACATTGCTTTGGTGCCTTTCGCTTCGAAGATGTAAAGGAGGAACACGATGGAAGTCATCCTGAGAGAAGACGTCGAAAAGGTCGGCGCGCGTGGATCTGTGGTAAAAGTTGCGGATGGTTATGCGCGGAATTTCCTCCTTCCGAAGCGGCTTGCCGTGCGCGCCAGCGAAGCCAATAAGAAAATTGTCGAGCAAGAGCGCGAAGCATACCTGCGGCGTGAAGCAAAGGTGAAGAGCGAATCCGAAGATCTCGCCAAACTGATGACAAATGTGACGGTCACGTTTCATCAGAGAGTCGGCGAAAATAATCAGCTATTCGGTTCGGTCACGGCAAAGGATATCGCAGACGCGCTTGAAGCGCAGAAATATCATGTGGAGCGACGCAAGATTCACCTGGACGAGCCGATCCGCACGCTGGGCGAGCACAAAGTGACTTTGCGGTTGCATCGCGACGTCTCAACGGAAATTACCGTCATCGTTGAACCCGAGCAGTAGCAGTCGCGCGGTGTTTCTCGATCCTGACAGACTGCTTGAATCTACGCCTACTGAGGTGCTGGATGCCGCCTCGCGCGGCCATCTCGGCATCGATCACAGGTTCCTGCACGCAATACTCGACCGGCCGGCGGAGTCTCTGCCGGCCGCTGTCGCGTTTGCGAAGCGAGATTGCAATAAAGACGCGGTCGATTTGTCGCCGGAGCTGATCGCATTCTTTCGAGCGTGGAAAGCACCGGAAGGCGTTCCCTTTCTGATTAGCTATCTCAAGGAAGACCCGGAAACCGTGCCCGACGAAGCGATCGAAACGTTAGTGGAGTTGGGCAGTCCGGCGCTTGAACCTTTGCTTGCGTTGCACAACGAACTGGATGAATCGGAAGGCGGCGAAATCGCTTTCATCCTGGCCAATTTGCGGGTACGCGATCAGCGGATCTTAGGACTCCTTCTGAACCGGCTCGACT
>DAISJE010000265.1:0-6680 GCA_036821665.1 Bryobacteraceae bacterium
GGGTCGTATTTGCTGCACGAGATTTACGTTTTGGCGCCCTCCGAAGCAAGTTTTGGCTAGCGGATTCCGACCTACTGAATCACCGTGCCCAAATACAGGAAGGCTTGTTGTCTGCCGAAGCAAGCGAACTGTTGGTCCGATTCTTTCGCGACCGGAGAAAAGAAGACACATAAAAAAGGCCAGGTACCGCGAGTACCTGGCCTGACCGCTACTTCGGATGCCTTTTCAGGCGGCCCGCTTAAGCGGGAACTTTAGAATTGTTTTAGCCTTAGGCGCTTCTTCTGTTTCCACCTTGAATGGCGAAACGGAAGCAACGGACGTTTTAGCTCCGCCGCTAAAATACTCATCGAGCGGGAACAGAGCATAGGGCTCGAGTTCACGGAAGGTCTTCCCTAGCTTCTGCTCGATGCGGTAGACCTCATGAAAGAAACTGCCCCGGTCCATATTCAGCTTGCGGCAGCATAGCTTCCAATCGGCACCAAGAAGAAAATGAAATTTAAAAATCCTGTATTCACTCTCGCTTAATGTTCGGCGGCTAACGAGGCAAAAGTCGGCAATGTACTCCTCATTCTTGAGGCCCCAAACCGATTTTCGCTGGCGGCCGGGATTCGCTTCGAGAGATACACGGCTGATGTATTTCTCTTTGGAAGCGCAGGTCTTAAAACGCGTATAGCAAGCGCGAAAAATAGAGCGGAAGACGCAGTTGCAGGGAGTAGACACTCCCGATCGTCCAGGCCGGAGACCGAGACCTAAGCAAATGGCGCAAGACTGCTGAGCTAGGGCAAGAGTTTCTGAACGAGTCCAATTCATTGTTTTTATTTGTTTTCCCTCCGACCACGTTCGCTTGCGCTGCGTGGTTGACGTAGGTCTATGAAGTAAAGATATGGTACTTTTCCGTTCTGTCGAAAAAAAGCATGGAATTTTTTCTCGGCACGCGTGAGATTTCTCATAGGAAAATCACACAAAGCCCTAGAACTCAGAGGGTTATGATGCGGTCGCCAGGTGTAAATAGAGCTTGTAAAATCGCACATATTTTTGCAAAATTAAGGGACCCTATTTCACGGTGAAATCAGTACTAAGTGAAATCGTCACGTTTGGAGTTCTTCAAACGCGACTTATTGCATTCGTAAATATGCGAATACAAAATGGCGAATACACGGAACGTGGCCTCGCGCGCTTGTTGGGGATTTCCCAACCTCAGATTCATCACGTATTAAAGGGGACCCGCCGCCTTCAGCCTGAATTTGCGGATCGAATTATGGGACGCTTCGGAATAACGGTGCTTGATTTATTGCAAGATACCGAGCTAAGTTCCGAGCTTCGCTCGCGGCAATCCACGCTGGCAGATTTACGCTGGTATAGCACTGCTCACTCCGACCAGGCGAAAGCGGTCGCGAACGGAGACCTGCGCCAGCGAAAGCCGGCCGGGCGATATTTAGGCCCACTCGTACGAGCAGAGAAAGCGGGCTGAAGAGCGCCCGTGTCCTCGATGTATCTGGCGTAGGAAAAATCCTATTCATTCCTGCTGGCTCCGGAAGTAGGGCGTTCGTCACCACTTGTGTCAATTCGGAGCACGCGTTCACGCCTGGAACTGTCTAGCAGGCCAAATGCGTTTCGAAATGGCTAAAGAGCGCCGGGCCGGCTCGTCGCGGCTTGGCCACGAACCCGCCGAAGTCTCCGTAACTCGCTCAAAAAAGAAGCTATTAGCAAATCCGGTGACCTGAATTTCATAGCTGGCGGATAGGGTGCCCCTCTCTGTCTCGACGCGGGACCGATGAAGCGTTCCGCGCGGGAGAGACACCATGAATGCTGCTGCGAAGCCAGCCCCCTGCAAGCCCACTCTTTCGAAGGCTTCAGCCCATAGCGATTACGCCGAGCGGGATCGCCTGATTCTCGAGCATCTGCCGCTGGTGAAGGCGATTGCAGGCCATATACAAAAGTCGATTCCGGTACACATAGAACTGGATGACCTGGTACACGCGGGTACGATGGGTCTGTTCGATGCAGCGACAAAATATCGCGAGGATCGCGAGGTCAGCTTCGCTATCTATGCAAAGCACCGGATCCGCGGCGCAATTTTAGACTCCCTGCGACAAATGGATTGTGCTTCACGGGACCTTCGTAAACGGCAGAAGCAGATGGAGATTGTTACGCGCGAGCTCACTGCAAAATTGGGGCACGCGCCGTCAGAAACCGAACTGGCCGAGGCTATGGGGCTTACTGCTCGCCAATGGCAGTGCTTCATGGTGGACCTGCGCTCCATCGCCAAAGTGGTCACTAGCCAACATAAAATTACGGATGATCAGGATCAACCGGCTATGGAGCCTCCCGCTTCACCAGCGGATGCGCCCGATCGAATCTGCGCACGCGCAGAGTTGCGGGCACGGCTCGGCTCGGTTTTGAGCGCTCTTCCGGTACGGCAACGGCAGGTGATGGAACTCTATTACGAAGGCGACTACACGATGCGAGAGATCGGCGGGATGCTAGGCGTCAATGAGAGCCGTATTTCGCAGATTCACAAATCAGCGTTAGCGCGGATGCAGGCTGCCCTGCAGGAGAGCGGAATTCACTCCGCGGCGGCGTTCTGATTTGCTAGCGACGAATAAACATGAATAGTTGAAAGGTTAGTGGACGGTCAGCTTATAAGGCAGAATGCGTAATAGCCCGCCTTTCAAGAGCGTGCTGTCCGGGAGGCCGGGTAGCGCTTTACGGATCCGGTCTTCCGCTGCCGCCGACTCAAACGCATCGGGGCTAGATTCGGTGAGGATCTCGAACAGCGTCCGCCGGGGCGGATAGAGCACTAGATTGGTAGCGCCAGAAGGCGACAGGTTGGCCCGTTTACGGATCAGACTGACCGCCTCATCGAAGCCGCCGAGTTCGTCCACCAAGCCGTTGTCATGGGCCTGGGCTCCCATCCAGACGCGCCCTTGGGCTAGAGGATCAATTTGCGCATACGTTTTCTTGCGGGCGGCCGCTACCTTTGTGACAAAGGCTCGATAAGTGGATTCAATGGATTCATGCAGCTTCTGTTTGGCGGCATCCGATAGCGGAATGGTTTCCGAATCGATATCGGCCATCTTGCCGCGCGTGAGCGCGTCTTCCTGAATACCGAGCTTGTCGTACAGACCCTTCACATTGGGCCGAATATAAAGAACGCCAATGGAGCCGGTAATCGTGTCCGGGTAAGCGACGACCGGATCGCCCGTCATAGACATAAAGTAACCGCCCGAAGCCGCAACATCGGACATCGAAACCACAAGAGGCTTCGCACGGCTCAGTAATTTCAATTCGTGCAAGATTTCATCGGAAGCTACAGCGTCTCCACCTGGGGAGTTCACTCGCAGAATTACGCCCTTTATACTGCTGTCTTCGCGAACCTGACGGACGAGTTTGGCAAATCCGCCGGACGAGATGAGCGCCTGGCTGCCAAACCCGTTATTCGGGTTGCCGGAAACAATATCGCCTTCACCCACGAGCACTGCTATGCGGTCACCGTGACCCGGCGCAGCATGAAAATAGGTCCTAAGCTTAATTTTTTTGAGATCTCCGACCCCGGTCTTCCTTTTCAGATCCGAATAAACCTCATCCTCATAGGCAAGCTGATCGACCAGCCCATTCGCTTTCGCCTGCGCCGCCAGAAAGGGTCCATTATCGATGAGAGCCTTAACGTCGCCGGCGCTTTTGCGACGAGCCTGTCCAACAACCGAACAGAAGTTACCGTAAATCTGATCGAGTACCTGATTCAGTACTTCGCGGGTTTCGGGAGACATGCCGGTCTTAGTGAAGATATCGCCGGCATCCTTATAACGGCCAATGTGATCGACCTGTACCTGAACGCCAAGTTTATCCAGTGTGCCCTTGAAATAGAGTTCCTCGAGTAAAAATCCCTTCACATCGAGGGAGTCGTCCGGCGATAGAAAGATCTTGTCGGCGGCGGTTGCCAGGAAGTATTCTTTTGATCCCGGCGACTGTAGAAAGGCGTACACAGGCTTTCCCGACTTTTTGAAATCGGAGATCTCCTGGCGGAATTCCTGCAGTTTGCCCCATCCGGTATCGAGACCACGCGGCTGTAAGAGAACGGCCTTGATGCGATTGTCCGTAGCAGCTTGGCGGAGAGACGTCCAGATATCGCGGACCGTCGGCGGGCTCTGGGATTGAATGAATGGAATTGGGATCTCGACGGGTGGGGCTTCCGGAATATCACCATTCATGGCCAGCACGAGCACTGAGTTGGAAGCGATTGACGGCTGGCGATTTTCGAAAAGGCGGCCAATCGCAAAAACGAGTACAAACGCAACGACTACCGCTACAACCAGCCCGACCAGAACTCCCAAAAGGAATTTCCACATGAATTGGCGACCTTCTCTTGTAAAGAACTGGGCGAGGCATGCCTCGCCCTACACAAGGGAAGAGTAGCAGGATTAAATTTGCACGTGGCGCAAACCCTTAGCAGGCGACTGGAACAGGCACAATTCCATTCCGCACAGCGTACTCCACGAGGCTTGCCCGATTGTGGATGTCCAGCTTGCGCATCAGATTCAGTTTGTGCGCTTCAATTGTCTTCACGCTTAGCGAAAGTTCGGCAGCCGTTTCACGAACGGTGTGTCCTTCGGCCAAAAGCCGCACGACTTCTTGCTCGCGGGCAGTAAGGACGGGTCCTCTCGCGTAAGCTTGGCTTTTCGCCGCGAGGGCTTGCAGATCGGGAACGATTTTGGAGACCATTCCCGAATTCTGTTCATTGGCAATGACAACTTGCCGGATTCCGGCAAGCAGATGCGCCGGCGTGCTGTTCTTCAACATATATCCTTGTGCTCCTGCAGCAATAGCAAGTTCAAGTTCCACATCGCCATCTTGATTCGTGAGAAAGAGCAAGCCAGCCTGCGCTTTAATCTGACGGAGTGCAGTAATGGCGGTCTGATTTTCCCCCTGCAGAAGAATGAGGTCCAGAACCAACACATCTGGGGTTAGCTGTTGCGCTTTCAGCAGTGTTTCCGCTATATCGGCCGCATCGCCGACGACCTCAAGATCAGGTTCGCCAGAGATCAAAGCGCGTAATCCACGACGAAACAGCAATTGGCTGTCCGCAATCAAGACTTTGGTTATTCGTTTGCCGCGTTCCAAGGCTGTTTTCCAGTCACTACCCTTATCGGCGGTAAGAGGGAAAATGTTGAGAAAAATAAAACTGCGAAGGTTTAGCGGCCGTTTTGAGAACGAGCGGAGCCGCTATGCGCACCGACTCCGCTTTCCAGCAAATTAATGGTCTTTGGATCGTTAACCTGCCGGGCTCTGTCCAGCGCCGTGCGGCCGAAGCGATCGCGCAGACTCGCATTTGCCCCAAAATGCAGTAGAATCGCGACCGCCCCCGAACGGCCCAAAGACGCCGCCATCATCAGAGGCGTGGCATTTGATTCCTTGTCTCGCGCATCAATGCTCGCGCCGCGATCCAGGAGGAGCCTGACGACCTCGGGATTGCCGCCCAGGGCCGCATCATGCAGCGGTGTGCCTCCGGTCTCGTTCTCAGCATTCACGTTGGCTCCATGAGCGAGTAAAAGCTGAACGACTTCTTTCTTGCCCTTCAAAGCCGCATCGCTCAAATAAGTCGAGCCCTCGGGAGTGGGCCTGTTGACGGGTAGTCCACCCTGAATCAGAAGTTTCACAATTTCTGTTTGTCCATGAAGGACGGCATGTTCCATGGCGCTCCCGGCTGCTTTTCCGATTGCCTCCGATTGAATGTCTAAGTGCAAGAGCGCCGCGACTACATTTTCATTTTTGTAGTCGAGCGCCAGGTCGAGCGGACTCAGCCCAAAGCGGTCTCGCATAGTGGGGTCGACGCCAGCGGCAACGAGTGGGCGAATCAGGTTTGCAAACCCTTTTATAGATGCTTCATGAAGCGGACCGCGGCCGTCAACTATGTGAACACGGTGAATATCAGACCCATGGTCGAGCAGCAATAGGATGGCTGAAAGCTGGTCGTGAAGAATCGCTTCGTCCAACGGAGTCCGGTCGCGCTGATCTACCGCATTGACGTCTGCATGAGCGGTTACAAGATCCTTTGCGATCGCCGGGTTTCCTTGATCGACGGCAAGGTGCAGGATGGTTTGATTATCGCGATATCGAAAGTCAACGCGTGCTCCCCTACTCAACAGCAATTGCACCGTAGCTTCGCGTCCGCTGAGTACGCCATAAAGCAGAGCGCTGGTGCCGGTCTCAGCATTCCTGCCATTTACGTTCGCACCATGATCGAGCAGTGTTGCGATCACGGCCGTATTGCCGTTCCAGGCGGCTTGCAATAACGGTGGATTGCCACGAGCGTCGGGAGCGTTTGGATCAGCGCCAGCCTCGAGCAATTGCTCTACACGCTGTGTGTTGCCGTCGCGGATGGCAGTTTGCAGGAGTTCGCCGGGCGTACCTGGAACGGACGATTGTTCGCCGGGAGTGTCGCGCGAAGTTGATCCAGCAAAGCCAATGCCGGCTGAGACAGCGTATGACGCGAGAAAGAGAAAAAGACCCAGCACCGACTGGGACATGCCCACAGGCTAGCACTCGATGGGTGCCTCGTGCGCGGATGCATCGGCTGCCTCGATTCAGGACGATTCGCCCGAAATGCCGGTTAAGAGTTACTGGATAGAAGCGGACTTCCCGTTCCCTATCCAGCCAAATGTTCGCACTATCGAAGGCTT
>DAISJE010000266.1:0-6678 GCA_036821665.1 Bryobacteraceae bacterium
TTCCGGATCCTCGCCGAACGAGCGCGTGTTGATGATTGGGTTATCGGGATTGTTGTTTACGTCCGCATCGGGCGCGAATACCCATGTCACTCCGAGGGCGTGCGCTTCCCGCGCCGTGGCAGCACCTAGTTCGCGGGTGGCATCCAGATCGCGCGCGGCTCCAAAGGCCATCATGTAGGGAAATTTCGTGGTATTGGCGACGCGCATGGAAGCGCCGCGTTCAAAATCGGAGCCAATCAGCAGCGGCATTCTCGCCAGATGCTGCATATGATTGATGAACGCCGCCATCTCGAACGGCTGGGCCGGAATCACGTTGCCGTCACGAATGCGTCCGGCCACGATAAAGCCGCCGACGTGCAGATCGCGAATCCAATGGACAAAGCGTTGGTATTCGGCGTTGCTAGTAGGCGGATAGTCGCCATATCCGCGCACCATAATCATTTGGGCGATTCGATCGCGGAGCGAGAGGGTAGAGAGCGGAGAAGACGCGGCCGCTGACAACGGACCGGGCGCAAGAATCAGGGCAAAGGCCAACCACGCCTTTGAAAGAACCATTTCCTCAGTATGAAGGAATCGTGGGCTGAAGCCCACGACGGCACGCTGAAAGCGTGCGCCACAACTAACCTGTGTTCCGCACCTGCCGTTTGCTCGGATGCAGAGATCCCGGCGGCTTGCGGCCCGGGTTCAGCAGCCGCTTCGCATGCCGGACGAGATTTGCTATTTCGTTGGCATTCTTCTGCAGCACGACATCGGCGCCGGTGGACTCAGGACGAAGCCCCAACGTGTCAGCGAAGCCACTCAGTAAAATGATCGGCTTTTTAAAATTTCGTTCGCGCAGTCTTCCGATCAGTTCCAGCCCGTCCATAGGCGACATCTTGTAATCGGTAATCACGAGATCGAAATTTTGTTCTTCGACCGTCTTGAGAGCGTCGGACCCGGACCCCGCAGGAACGACTTGATAGCCCAACTCCTCTAAAACGGAGCGGCGGGCAATCAGACCGTCACGATTATCGTCGACAAGAAGAATGATCGCCGGAATTTGGGTGCGACTTGAAGGCGCAGATCGCATCGAGACCCAGTGAAAGTAACAGAGCGCAACCAAACTGTCAATGGATTGCTATCGAAATGAAACAAGGGAAGATTGAGTTCTTGACAGAAGACCTCGAATGTAGGGCGGTGGAATATTCTCCAGGCGAGGCATGCCTCGCCGCTACTATTCGACTTCGCGAGGCGCCTTGTAACCCAATTTTGCGATGATCTGATACTTGACGGGCTTTCCTTTTTGATTGGTGATGCGAAGCGGTTCGTTGGTTGCGGGATTCACCAGTTCCACTTTGATGTGACGGAATTTCCCATCGCGCGCGGTGTTGGTGGGATGGTAAGCCAACGTATATTGATCGCGCAACGCCGTCTCAATCTGATTGAACACAGAACCGTATTCAGCGATAAAGCGCGGAAAGAAACTCAAGCCGCCGGTCTCTTTCGAAAATGTCCGCATTTCGTTGTCCGCCTGCAGGAAATCCATCTCGGCAATCGGGCTCATGCCGTACGACTCCGCCATAATGCGCGATATCTGCAGCGTGCTGATCGTGTAGATGGGAACACCCGATTCCTGAAGTGACTTGCGAGCCTTATCGAATGTCAGCTTGCTAAAAGTATCGATGCCGCTGCCGATATAAAGAATCGCCTTCCGTCCTTCTATATTCGACATGCGGTCCGCCATATCGGTCAGTGCGTCGAAAACGTTCGATTCACTGAAACCAGGTATGCGCAACCGGCCTAGCGCCTCTTGGGCTTTATTCTTATCCGGTGAAAAGTCCGAAAGAATCGTCGTGTGGAGATCAAACGCAACTACCGCGACATTGTCGTCCGGCTTCAGCGTACTTAGAAAACCGTACGCCGCCTGCAGCGTCTCGTACCAACCGTACGTCCAGAACGCCTGGAACCTGGCACTGAATTCGATCACCATGCAGATCGTGATAGGCGCCTGGCTCTGACCGAATTGTGTAAGCTGCTGGGGAACACCGTCCTCCAAAACTCGAAAATTGCCGGTCGGAATGCGCGGGATAAAGTGATTGTGATCGTCGAGTACACTCACGTCGACCGTTACTGTCGTGGCATTTTCGCGGAACGTCGGCGTATCGGCGGGAAGTTCTTTCGGTTTCTTGAATTCGGACGGAATCGGAGCATCGCTGGTGGGGCCGGTGGTGTCGGTCGTGTCGCCCGCGGGCTTCTTCTTAGGCTTCGCTACCGAATCTCCGCTTTGCGATTGCGGACCTTCCTGTGCGAGCAGGTCGACGGGATACAGGCTTGCGAATGCGAGGCTGAGAGCGGCAATGCCAGTGAAAACAAAACGGGACTTCATGTTTGTACCTTGCCGGTGAAATGCGGTATTAACCAGTTTAGTGAATCGAGCGATCACGGTCGGAATCTCGCTTGCGCAGGTAGACTTCAAATTTCCGCTTCGCCCGTCGCAGCTTCCAATCCTTATATGACGTAACGACCGGATACGTAAGTTGCGCCCGTAAGCGTCTCCCACGCAATAACAGATAACCGCCAACCAAGCCACCCAGATGAGCCATCACGGCAATGCCGGAGCCCCTGGCGCCTGCGACGGCCATGTACGATTGCAAAAATACAATCGCGCCGATGATCATCACGAAGTATTTCGATTTCATCGGGATCAGGAAACCGAACAATACAGTCTGATCCGGAAACACGAGGGCGTAAGCGACCAGAATGCCGTAGACAGCGCCCGAAGAGCCCACCGTTCTCAAATTGACCCCGCCGAAAATATAAGCGGCCACGATAACCGTGAGGCCGGCGATGATGCCGCAAAGAAAGTAGAAGCGCAAAAAACGGCGCGTGCCCCAGGTACGTTCGAGTTCGATGCCGAAAAGCCACAACGCCAGCATGTTCCACAGCACATGGCCAATGCCGGCGTGCAGAAACATGTAGGTAAAAAGCTGCCAAATAGCAAAGGTTTGAACGACTTGCGCCGGGACCAGTGCCAGGTTCTGGAGCAACGCATCGGCATTGCTAGCGCGCAAAACGAAATCGAGGACAGAAATCCCGATGTTCGCGATGAGGAGCCATTTCAGACCGACCGGGAAGCGATTTGAGGGGATATACCGATTCACGTAGGAACGCGAACTGAAAGGCATCTACTGCGGGAATCCTCCTTCGAGGATAACAGACCGAGTCAATTGCCTGGCGCGGAATAAGTGAAAAATAGGATGATAGGACCTATTAATTTTCAGCTTGCGTGTGCCGTAACAGAACGCTCGCTGCCAAATTGGTAAGCACAGCAATTCCGAACCACACTAACCAATTAGATAATGGACCGGCGGTGAAAATGAACGTGTTGGTCCAACCAAGATTTGCGGCCAAGCTCCACAATGCGAACGCATAAGCGCAAAACACCGCAGGCCCCAACAGAGCGGAAACCAGCGCTCCGAATTTCTGGGCGGTATCACTCGCCCAAACTGCTGCGTGCGATAGAGCTGTGCTCGTGGATTCCAATACCGTAGCGGTGCGCTCCGGTTCTCTCTCTATCGCGATGGCGGATATTCTTGTTTCAGGCATGTTGCCCTTCTGGGTTTTCCGATGCACGTCAAATGCCGAAAGTTGCGTTGACGAAGAACAAACGATTTCCTACACCTTACGTGACGGAAGCCGGTCCAACGTTTCCGAAGCTGGTAAAGAATTTATCGGCTAAAGCGTGGAAATACCTTAAGGGAAAGGGATTTGAGTTCCAGTAGGCATTTATGAAAACCGAAATTCTATTTCGGATAATCCTCATTAATACCCGCATACTTATTGAGCAGCCATGCAAGCAGAAGCATAAGGGCTGCAACGAAAAGCCAAGACTCCCAATGGGAAAATAAACCACTCGAAACGAAAAAAACGCCGGTCCAATGCAGATTGGCTCCGAGATCCCAGATCGCGATCGTAAACGCCATCAAGGCGGATGGCGCGAGCAATGAGGCGATGGCGAGAGCCGTATTCCGGAAGCGAGATGCTTCCTCAACACGATACTTATTCCAACGAATACGAACGACCATCTGAGCGAGACCTTTCCCACAGAGTAACCCGAACGGCGTGAGCCGGGACGTGAACTCTATCGTTTACCCACGCCCTAAGGTTGGCAACCCCTCGTTCACGCTCAGGCCTCCGTTTCGGCGCGATCCCGCAAGCGATATGTCAAAATCCGAAACTGGAGAGAACCAAACGATGAAAAGAATCAAAACCGCGATTGTCGGGACCGGATTCATGGGCAAAGTCCATGCGGAAAATGTACGCCGCCTCGGCAACGTAGAGATCGCGGCAGTCGTCGGAAGCCGACCCGAAACGGCAAAGAAGTTCGCCGATGCGATGACGATACCCTTCGCGACCGCCAATCTGAAAGATGTCCTCGACAACAAAGAAATCGAGGCAGTCCATATCTGTACCCCGAATGTCGATCACTATCCGATGTCTCTGGCGGCCATCGAAGCCGGTAAGGCGGTGTTATGCGAAAAGCCGATGACCATGAATGTGGCCGAAGCGCGCAAACTGGTGGATGCCGCCAAAGCCAAGAATGCCGTCAATTGCGTGCAGCACAACTTGCGTTACTACCCGGTCGTACAGCAGATGCGGCAGATGATTGCCCATGGCGACCTCGGCGAGATTCTTATCGTACAAGGCACCTATTCCCAAGATTGGCTGCTCTACGACACCGACTGGAACTGGCGTCTGGATGCGAAGTCTAACGGCAAGCTGCGCGTAATGGGAGATATCGGATCGCACTGGATGGATATGATCCAGCATTTGACCGGTCTGTCTATAACCTCCCTTTGCGCGGATCTGGCAATCTTTCATAAAACACGAAAGCGGCCGAAGGGCTCCGTCGAAACGTTTTCAGCCAAGAAAGCCGACGCGACCGATTACGAGAGTTTCCCGGTCGATACAGAAGATTTTGGAGCCGTGCTGGTCCACCTGGGGGACCGTGCGCGCGGAACCTTCACGGTCAGCCAGATGTCGGCCGGCCGGAAAAATCGTTTCGCGTTCGAGATCTTCGGGACGAAGGCCGGTGTTGCGTGGAATCAGGAAGAGCCGGACACGCTCTGGATTGGACATCGTAACGAGCCCAACCAGACCATCATTAAGGACGCATCTCTGTTTTATCCGGAAGCCGGTACTTTTGCCGATCTTCCCGGCGGCCACAGCGAAGGCTATGACGATTGCCATAAACAGGTCTTCAAAAGGTTCTACGCGAAGGTGGCAGACCGCTCTGCGCCCGTCGACTATCCGACTTTCGAAGATGGATTGCGCGGCATGATTCTTTTAGAAAAGGTAATGGAAAGTGCCGAAAAGCGCGGCTGGGTAGATGTCTAGGCATCCATGGGGCAAGCTTCGAGCCGCACTCGTCGTGCTCGTTCTTGGGGTAGCGGCGCACGCGGCCGGTCAAGAAACGGTGCACCTCACCGAACTCGCCCCGCATGTGCTGCTGTTCGCCACTGCCGGCGGTAACGTCGTGGCTTCTGTCGGGCCGGACGGCGCGTTGCTGGTCGGCACTCCATCCGCCCCGAGCACTTCGCAAATCAGCAGCGCGCTTGCTACCCGGACAAAGTCGGGTGTCCGGTATGTGGTGATCTCTCCGGAAGATCTCGCTCATTCCAATGGCGATGCCGGGTGGGGGCGGCGCGGTGCATTCGTCGCGATGCAGGAGAACGCGCTTGAACGGCTCGGCGGCCATGTCATGGGCGCTCCCAAACCGCTGCCGCGCCGTCTAGTCGAGCTGGGAGTCGATCGGCCTCGCATCTCTTTCTCGGAAGTTCTCAGCTTCGATCTCAACGGCGATGCGATTCATATTGTTCATCAAGCACCCGGCTATAGCGACGCGGATGCCATCGCGCACTTTCATATAGCTAATTTGGTCTATCTTGGCGAAGTATTTCCGGGCGACGGTTATCCCGCGATCGACGCGGCCCAAGGCGGCAAACTGGACGGCTTATTGAAAACTCTTGATGCCTGGACCGGCGACAGGATCCGCGTGGTTCCGGCGCGAGGAAATGTGACAAGCGGAGCGGAAGTCAAAACGTTTCATGACATGATCGCCACTGTCCGTGATCGCGTACAACGCATGATCCAGGCCGGCCAAACCCAGGACCAAGTCGTAGCCGCGCATCCGAGTTCGGAATTCGATGCGCGCTGGGGCCGCGGACGTGTAACTCCCGACGAATTTGTGCGTGAGATCTATCGCGACCTAAGAGCAAAATAGAAGCGGAGGCAAGCATGCCGGACAATCAGCTTTCTTCGATCAACCACATCGTCGTGCTGATGCTGGAGAACCGCTCCTTCGATCACATGCTGGGCTTTTTATACGCGGATAACGGCAATGTGTCGCCCACTGGGCAACCCTTTGAAGGGCTGACCGGGCAGGAATCGAATCCCGGCACGGATGGTTCGGCGGTTTCGGTCTTCAAGATCAAAACGACCGATTCCTATGCGTACTACATGCCCGGCGCGGATCCAGGTGAAGGTTACACGGCAACAAATGCACAGTTGTTCGGCAGCAACACCGCGCCTACGCCGCCCCTCGCCACGAATCAGGGATTCGTGACGAATTTCAGCTACACGCTCGGATGGGAATCGAACGAGGGGCGGTCCATTCTTCCAGGCACGACAGTCAACAGC
>DAISJE010000267.1:0-3039 GCA_036821665.1 Bryobacteraceae bacterium
GCTCGCAAGCCGCTGTCTACGGAAACCAAGCCGGCCGACAGGTTGAAATCGGATTCAAGTTGCTGTTCTGATGTTTGGTCTTGTGGGGCAGACCGCCGGGTCTGCAGCGGGTCCGCCTGGACCCGCCCTTAAAAGCGCCTTTCGGCATACTAGTTCCTTAAGAAGTAATGCTGTCTCTCACTCGGCGTCAGATCCTCGCGTTGCTGGCGTTTCCCGCATCCCGGTTATTCGCACAACAAACGATTTCAGCTTCCGGTGAAGGCATGGCGTCCCGCCGTGTAAAAGCGGCGCCGCGCGGCAAAGCATCGGGACTTCCGTTCCACGCTTGTTTCACTGATATTGGCGCGAAGGCCGGGCTCAACGGCCTTACAATCTCCGGCCATCCGAACCGCGCCGATTATGTGATTGAAGCGATGGGCTGCGGAGTTGCATTCTTCGATTTTGATAACGACGGTTGGCTGGATATTCTGGTTCTCTCGAGTTCACGTTTCGGTGATCCGCCGCCGGACGCTTCGAATCGCCTCTATAAAAACAATCGAGACGGTACCTTCACCGAGGTCACGCAAAAGGCCGGCCTGTTCCACACCGGATACGCCTATGGCATCACCGTTGGCGACTTCGACAATGACGGCTTCGAAGATGTCTTCATCACGGGCTGGCCGCAGAATACCCTGTATCGCAATAACGGGAACGGAACATTCATCGATATCACCGAAAAAGCTGGCCTGCTGAGTAAGGAACCGCGCTTCGGCAGCGGCTGTACCTTCGTCGATTACGATCGCGACGGGAAGCTCGATCTTTTTGTTTCGAACTATGTAAGTTTCGACATGAAGTTAGTGCCTCGCGCGGGAACGGTGGGAAGCTGCAACTCAGAGGGAGTATTCTGCGGCCCACGCGGCTTGCCGTATGGGCATCACTCGCTCTATCGCAACAACGGCGATGGGACATTCACGGATGTAACCGACAGTTCAAGTATCGGAAAAGTACCCGGCGGCTATGGTCTCACCGCAGTCGCTGCGGACTTTGATAATGACGGCTGGCCCGATATCTACCTCGCCTGCGACTCCACGCCAAGTTTGCTCTTTCAAAATCAGCACGACGGAACGTTTACCGAGCAGGGTATGGAGCGGGGCGTCGCCTTAAGCGAAGACGGCATGGAGCAAGCTGGAATGGGCGTTGGCGTAGGCGACTTCATGCTCGACGGCAATCTGCATATCGTGAAGACGCATTTCGCGGCCGATACGCCAGCGGTATACGTAAATAACGGCAAAGGCGAATTTCAGGACGAGACGCTGCGCTCAGGGCTGGGCGTCGAAACGCGATTCATTAGTTGGGGAACAGGAATCGAGGACTTGGATAACGATGGCAATCCGGATATCTTCTGGGTTACCGGCGGCATCTATCCCGAGTTGCAAAAGAATCCGGACGAACCGTACAAAACGCCGCGAATCATTTTTCGGAATTTAGGAAAGGGCCGTTTCGAAGAGTTGATCGGTGAGGCCGGACCGGCTATTGACGCTCTGCACTGTAGTCGTGGCTGCGCGTTCGGCGATTTCGATAACGATGGCGATATGGATGTCGTTGTCGTCAATCAAAACGAGCCTCCATCGTTGCTTCGCAACGACGTCTCCGGGGATAACCACTGGATTAAAGTCAAGCTGAAGGGTACGAAATCGAACCGCAGCGCCATCGGCGCCCGCGTTACGGTTCGCTATGGAGGCCGGATTCAGGCGAAAGAGGTGGTCGCTCAATCGTCTTATCTCTCGGTGAACGATCGCCGGCTGCATTTTGGACTCGGGCATGCTACCGCCGCAGACATTGAGATCCGTTGGCCGCTCGGACAAGTTGAAAGGTTCTCAAATGTCGCTGCTGATCGTTTGATTGAGGTCACGGAAGGCTCCGGAATTACGCATATCCAGAACTTCGGCAAGAAATTTAGATCATGATGCGACTTGTAGCAGCGTTGTTTTGTGTGGGGCTGCTCTACGCGCAGAATGCACGCGTCGAACAGGCCTGGAAACTAGCCGCAGGGGGACACGATGAACAGGCAATTCGTATCCTGCATGGTGTCATTCACGATGAGCCAGACAATGTGGATGCTCGCCTGTTACTAGGTAGCCTGCTGGCGGAAGCCGGAAACCAGACCGAAGCCATCGCACAATTGAGCGAGGCCGTACGGTCGCGGCCGCAATCCGCTGAAGCGCAGAACGCGCTCGGGGAAGCTTACAACAAGTTTGGCGACACTAAAGCAGCGCGCGCTCCTTTCGAGAAAGCAGTGCAACTAAATCCTTCGTTTGCTACGGCGCAAGTGAATCTTGGGCTTATTCTGGTCCAGGCCGGAGAATGGCGGCCGGCTGCCGAACATCTTGACCGTGCCATTCAGCTTCTCGAACACACTGCCGATGCCGCTTATCCGCACTATCTTCGCGCGAAAGTGTTTTCCGCGCTGAATGAACCATCGAAAGCCGTGGAGCAATTGGAGCAAGCCGTCGCACTTCGCCCAAATTTCCCGGAGGCATGGTCCGATCTCGGCCTGGCACGTAAAGCTACGCCGGACGACGCCGGCGCGCTGGCAGCATACAAACGTGCTGTTGAACTGAACCCGTCCGATGCCGTGGCTCAGTACAGGCTTGGAAGTGAATACCTCCGAGCAGGCCAACCACACGCAGCCGTCGAACATCTTGAGCAGGCATATCGCTTAAATCCCGAAGATCAGTCCACCTTAAATTCGCTGCAAAATGCGCTTCGACAGGACGGCAAACCGGAAGAAGCGAATCTCATCAGACAAAAACTGACTGACCTGTTGCACAAGAGAGATCAGATCAGCCAGAATGCGCTCGCTGCAGTACGGCTGAATAACGAAGGCGCAAGCCTAGAAAAATCGGGCAACCTGCGTGGCGCGCTGGATAAATACCGCGAAGCACTGAAACTCAATCCCGAGCACAACGGGATACGCGTCAATTACGCTGTGGCTTTGCTGCGGCTCGGGCAGTGGACCGAAGGTCTCAACGTATTGCATGACGCTCTCCGCCGCGATCC
>DAISJE010000267.1:3139-6674 GCA_036821665.1 Bryobacteraceae bacterium
AGGCAGTCGATCTCCAGAAATCAACCGCGTTTTATTCACGGATTTTGGGACTTGGCTCCGGTTCCTACACGTGCCGCGGTGCTTTGAACCCCTGCTTTGTCGTCAATTCATCGCAGCGCATCGAGCTGGTGCAAACCCGATCAGGTGATCCCAGTTCGTTTCTTAAGGAAGTTGGGTTTTCCACGAATGATGTGATGGGCATGCGCGCCTATCTCCTGGCTCACAATGTGCACGCGGCAGCTATTGAGCGCGGGCCGAATGGCCTTCGCCATTTTGAAGTAGCAGATCCCGAAGGGAACACCATCGCCTTTGAGGAGTCGCCCGGCGATATTCAGCCTATAGAGCGAGCACGCCAAGTGAGCCGGCGCTTGTTTCACGCCGGGTGGGTCGTCAAAAACCTTGACGTGGAGAAGAAATTCTACTGTGGTCTCCTCGGCTTCCGGCTTTACTGGTACGGCGGTTTCAAAGATAGGGACGTCGATTGGTACGAAATACAAGTGCCCGATGGTGATAACTGGGTCGAATTCATGCTGAACATTCCTGCGAATGCCGGACACCAGGAGCTTGGTGTCCAGAATCATTTCTCGCTCGGTGTTTCGGATATCAAAGCGGCCGTGATAAAACTTCGCGCCAACGGATTGGTCAAGTTCGATCGGCCTGAAATCGGAAGAGACGGCAAATGGTCATTCGATATCTATGATCCGGATGGGAACCGCGTCGAATTTATGGAGCCTCGCAATGCCCAAAAGCCCTGCTGTCATCCATATAGTGCCGCTCATCCCAACCTCATGTCTCGGCAGAAAAACTAATGCGCCAAAGGCAGCCGAGTTTTACCGTCAGCGTTCTCGTAACGTAATTCCCACGCTGTGTGCTTCGCTTTTCGCGTCGGTTTTGGGAAATACAAGTAGCCCGCCACGGCATGCACAGTCTTCCCGTCGGGAAGAGATTTCTCCCACAAATCTTGCGAAACAGTGTTCGCATCCTGAATTGGAGAGGACGGCGAGATGGGCGGTACGGGTGCATTTTGATCGCAATCGTACCCGCGGCATGGTTGGGGTGCAGGCCCGCCAATGCCAACACCGGCGTCGGTTTCCGTTATCGTTCCGCCGGTTCTTCGACCCGTAACGGGATCCGGATAAGAAACATGACCGATGGAAGCGCCCACAGAGGTATTGATATCTGAGGGGCTGTGGGGACGTGACGGCTCGGGGCGACCCCCCAAAATTTCCGCGACGGTATCGGCAGATACGGGGCGAAGCGTCGCAAGTTCCTGGCCGACGTAGAGGGTGAAATCGGTCGGATAAAGATCGACATCTTTGCCGGGCGCGGGGAAAACGCCGACTTCGACTACGACATAACCCGCGCGGTTCATGTCGAGCTTGAACATTTTCTTAACCTGGTCGGGTGGAATGAGCCATGCGCCGATAGAAAAATCGGCCTCACCGCGGTTGGACGGGTAACTTGCCGCATCAGCCCTGGGCCGAATCCCCGGCGAGGCCGCTTCGAGCGTCAACCCCAACGAAATCAAGAGCAGAACGGCGCATTTCATGAGTACGCTCCCCTGGGTATTTTACGCTGGCCGCTATCCGATGGTTTCCGATTAGTCCTTATTCCAACTTGACGACTCCCTGTGGCTTTTCCCAGTCAATAAACCCCGCTACTTTCGTAGTCCTTACAGGCGAATGTTTGTTGGAGCGAAACTCACAAACGATGGCGACAGCACCAATTTTCGGGTCTGGGCGCCGCAGAAGAAATCTATAGAAGTCATCTTTGAAGATAAGCGGGCCGCTATATCGTTAAAACCCAGCGGCGACGGCTTTTTCTCGGGGTGCGTAAAAAGTGTGCGAGCGGGAGTCACGTATAAATACCGGCTCGATGGAAAGGAGGCGTGTCCCGATCCCGCTTCGCGTTTTCAACCCACCGGGCCGCACGGCTTTTCCGAAGTTATCGATCCAACGGCATTTTCGTGGACCGATCAAGCGTGGCAGGGAACACGTCTGCCAGGTCAGGTCATCTACGAACTGCACCTCGGTACTTTCACTGAAGGCGGAACCTGGAGCTCTGCCGAAGAGAAGCTGCCATACTTACGCGATACGGGAATTACGGTTGTAGAAGTTATGCCTATAGCCGATTTCCCAGGCAAATTCGGCTGGGGATATGACGGCGTGCAACCGTATGCGCCGGCATCTATCTACGGAAGACCCGACGACGCGCGATCGTTTGTAAACCGGGCCCACGCGCTCGGTCTCGCGGTTATCTTGGACGTCGTCTACAACCACATTGGTCCGGACGGAAATTATTTCCCGCATTTCTCGCCTTTTTACTTCAGCAAGAGACATAAAACGGATTGGGGCCCGGGCCTCAACTTCGACGGCGAGCACTGCGGCCCGGTACGCGACTTTTTCACAGAAAACGCGGCGTACTGGATTCAAGAGTTCCATCTCGATGGATTGCGGCTCGACGCAACGCAAGACATCCGCGATGATTCCGAACCCAATATTGTTTATGAGATCGGCCGCGCAGCGCGTAAAGCCGCCGGCCTTCGTTCCGTCATTTTGATCGCGGAAAACGAACCTCAAAGGACCAATCTCGTCCAACCCGTAGAAACAGGGGGATACGGCTTAGACGGGCTATGGAATGACGATTATCATCATGCCGCAATGGTGGCTTTAACCGGCAAAGCGGATGCCTACTACACCGATTACCGTGGTACTCCACAAGAGTTTGTCTCATGCATGAAGTATGGCTATCTGTATCAGGGGCAATATTACAAATGGCAAAAAAAGCGGCGCGGAACACCGGCATTTGGGGTGCCGCGAGCAGCCATGATTACTTTCATCCAGAATCACGATCAGATCGCAAATTCGGCGCGAGGATTACGTGCTCATGAATTAAGCTCTCCCGGCGTCTTGAAGGCCATCACCGCGCTGACTTTGCTCGCGCCTGGGACGCCGATGCTATTTCAAGGCGAGGAGTTCGCGGCTTCCAGCCCATTCCTTTTTTTTGCCGACCACAAGCCGTCGTTGGCGGAAAGCGTGCGCAAGGGCCGAATCGAGTTCTTGGAGCAATGGCGGTCGCTTCAGTTGCCTGAAATGTCGACATGCTTCTCTGATCCGGGGAATCCGAAAACCTTCACGAAATCGAAGCTCGATTTCTCCGAACTGGAGAAACACAAGGAGATGTATTCGCTGCACCAGGACCTGCTGCACCTGCGCCGCGAAGACCCGGTTTTATCGATGCAAGGCGAAAATGGATTAGATGGCGCCGTGCTTTCAAATAGTGCGTTTGTACTGCGCTTCTTTTCGCCGGCTCACGACGCCGACCGGCTCTTGATTGTGAATCTCGGAACAGACCTGAATCTGAATCCCGCGCCTGAGCCGTTGCTCGCGCCGCCCGAATTCACAGAATGGAAGATTCTTTGGTCGACGGAACATCCGCGTTACGGCGGGTGTGGAACCGCGCCTCTCGAAACGGAAGAAAACTGGAAAATCCCGGGGCATGCGGCCGTTTTATTACAGCCTGCTCCCGCTGCGCC
>DAISJE010000268.1:0-6671 GCA_036821665.1 Bryobacteraceae bacterium
GGCCCGTCGTGCTGTATCGCCACGGCCCATGGCTCGGCAGTTTCGGTAGCATCGGCCGGACGCATTACGTTCAGTCCGGGAATGGAGCGCAGCCCGGCAAGCTGCTCCACTGGTTCATGCGTCGGTCCATCTTCGCCAACGCCCACGCTATCGTGCGTGAACACGTAAAACGCTTTGTGCCGGCTGAGAGCGCCGAGCCGGATAGACGGCTTCATGTAATCGGAGAAGACCAGGAATGTCGCACTGAAAGGAAGCAATCCACCGTGCGCGGCCATGCCGTTTACAGCCGCACCCATAGCATGCTCGCGAACGCCAAACGCAATATTCCGCCCTGCATAGCCCCATACGCCTCCCACGGCTCCCTGGCTGGCAGGCCCTCCCGATTCAGGCGGCTGAAAATCGCCTTCGCCCTTTAACGCGGTATTGGTCGACGGGTTCAGATCGGCAGACCCGCCAATGATCCCCGGTATGTGTTTGGCAAGGGCATTCAGCGCCTGGCCGCCGGCAGCGCGGGTCGCGAGCGGCTTGTCTTCCGGTTTCCACTTGGGCAAGTCGGCGCCCCAGTTATCCGGAAGCTTTCCGCTGATCATCTGCTGCAGCTCCGCCGCGTCCTTTGGAAATGCCTTTTGATAAGCGTCGAACTTCTTCTGCCACTCCTGCTGAGCTTTGGAGCCCTTGCCCACCGCCTGACGGAAGTAATTCACCGCATCCTCGGGGAGATAGAACTTGTCCATCGACGCCCACCCAAGGGCCTGCTTCGCGGCTTTCAATTCGTCTTCGCCAAGCGGGTTTCCGTGCGCCTCAAAGCTGTCCTGCTTCTTGGGGCTGCCATAGCCGATATGCGTATGGACCAGAATTAAGGACGGCTTATGAGTTTGCCCGCGTGCTTCGTGAATGGCCGCCGCAACGTCCTCGGTATCGTTTCCGTTCTCGACATGCCGTGTGTGCCAGCCATACGCTTCAAAGCGTTTCGCGACATTTTCCGTGAAGCAAAGACTGGTGGCGCCGGCCAGCGAAATATGGTTCTGGTCGTAAAGGAAGATCAGCTTGCCAAGTTCCAGATGACCCGCTAATGATGCTGCTTCCTGGCTGACGCCTTCCATCAAATCGCCGTCCCCGCAAATGCCATACGTGTAGTGATCGACAATCGTGTGTCCCGGGCGATTAAAACGAGCGGCAAACCACGCTTCGGCAATCGCCAGCCCGACCGCATTTCCAAAACCTTGCCCGAGCGGACCGGTCGAGACCTCCACTCCAACGGTATGTCCGTGCTCCGGATGACCAGGCGTTTTACTGCCCCACTGCCGGAAACGTTTGATCTCATCCAGAGAAAGATCGTACCCGGTGAGATAGAGGAGACTGTACAGCAGCATGGAGCCATGCCCTGCGGATAGCACAAATCGATCGCGGTCGAACCACGCCGGATCTTTGGGATTAAACTTCAGAAAACGCGTCCACAACGTGTACGCCATCGCTGCCGCGCCCATAGGCATCCCGGGATGACCCGAATTCGCATTCTGTACAGCGTCCGCTGACAGGAAGCGGATAGTATTGATGCAGAGTTCTTCTAAAGTCTGGGTCTCGGTAGTCGGCAAAATCTTTTCTCCTCGTTTGACAGTGCTCCTTACAGGGTAGTACTTCGCTGGAAAATGCCAGGCTCGCTGAACCGCAGCCGCGACCGCAAAAGCGCAGTAGAGCGAATTTTCACAATCCGTCTACTGTTTGCAGCGACAATATGATTTGCGATGAAGGTTCGCGATGTAATTAAACTGATTGAAGTGGACGGCTGGCGCTTTCATTCGCAGGAGGGAGCCATCGCCAGTACAGGCACCCTTCGAAGCCGGGACGTGTTACGGTAGCCGGTAAACCCGGAGATGATATGCATCCGAAAACGCTCGCAAGCATTCTGAAGCAAGCGCAAATCGAAAAACCGGAGAGGTGAATCATGCGGTACGCAATTGTGATCGAAAAGGCGCCCGGCAGCAATTACAGCGCCTACGTTCCCGACCTGCCGGGATGCGTCGCTACTGCCGATACGCTCGATGAGATCAAGCAGCTTATGCAGGAGGGCATTGCTTTCCACCTGCAAGGCATGCGTGAAGACGGGCTTCCCATTCCGGAGCCATCCACCCAAGTTGCTGTTGTCGATGTTGCCGCGTAGGCAGGCTGCCGATTGCGAATGCGGTTCGTGTTCCGACCTATAATCGGAAGCATGAACCGCACGGATTGGCAGATATCCGGTTCGAACAACCCTATTCGCACCCAGATTCACCTTGCTCGCAAAGGCACTCCTAGTGCCGAGATGGAGCATGTTGCGCGCCGAGAGAACTTATCTTCCGAACTCATTCGCGACGAAGTGGCGCGAGGCCGAATGATTATTCCCGCCAACATTCATCACCGCAGCCTGGAACCGATGTGTATTGGCGTCGCTTCCAAGTGCAAGATCAACGCCAATATCGGAAATTCCTCGACTACCTCGAACATTGACGAGGAGCTCGAAAAACTTCGGTATGCGGTTCGATTCGGCGCCGACACGGTGATGGATCTGTCTACGGGTGGCGACATTCCGCGCATCCGGCAGTCCATCATCGACGCCTCTCCGGTGCCCATCGGTACGGTGCCGATTTATGAGGCTCTCAGCCGCGTGCGCCGCGTCGAGGACCTGAACATTCAGGTCATGCTCGAAGTCATCGAAGAGCAGGCAGAGCAAGGCGTCGATTACATGACCATCCATGCCGGAGTTCTGGTGCAATACGTTCCGCTCACCACGAAGCGTGTTACCGGCATCGTAAGCCGGGGAGGCGCAATTCTGGCCGAATGGATGGTGAAAAAGCACAAGCAGAATTTCCTATACGAGCACTTCGACGACATCTGCAAAATTTTTCAGAAGCACGATGTCAGCTTCTCGCTAGGCGACGGGTTGCGTCCTGGTTGCCTGGCCGACGCCAGCGATGCCGCGCAGTTCGCTGAGTTGAATACGCTGGGCGAGCTCACAAAAAAAGCATGGGAATACGATGTTCAGGTCATGATCGAAGGCCCCGGCCACATCCCGCTCGATCAGATCGCGCTGCAGGTCGAGAAAGAACGTGAGATCTGCTTTGAAGCGCCGTTCTACACCCTCGGCCCCTTGGTTACGGACATCGCGCCCGGCTACGATCACATCACCTCCGCAATCGGGGCCGCGATGATCGGTTGGCATGGCGCTTCCATGCTGTGTTACGTCACGCCGAAAGAGCATCTGGGTCTTCCGAACCGCGAAGATGTGAAGCAAGGCATTATCGCCTACAAAATCGCCGCACATGCCGCCGATGTCGCGCGCCACCGGAAAGGCGCTCGCGATCGCGATGACGAGCTGTCACGCGCTCGATTCAACTTCGATTGGAAACGCCAGTTCGAGCTTTCGCTCGACCCCGAAACGGCGCAAGCCTATCATGACGAGACGCTGCCCGAAGAGGGCTTCAAGGACGCGGCGTTCTGCTCGATGTGCGGGCCGAAATTCTGCTCTATGAACCATTCGGCCAAAACTCAGGAATTCACGGACGCCGACGCCGCGGCAATCCTGGTCAACCTTGAAGCTGAGCCGCGCGCTTCAAGCTGAGCCGCGACCAGCGGGAGCGGTCTTCCTTCCCACTCAGCGACACGCAGCACCAGGAGCTTGCAATCACCCTCGCGGGCGGGCAGATGTAGCACCTCACTTCAAATCGCATCCGTCTTAGCCGGCGTAACGGGATTGAGCACCGGAATCTGGCGAAACGAGCTTCTTAAGCCGCAAAAAAGATTGTAGCGCAGAATGAACCACAAAGCCGCAAATCCATCGGTCATTCCGATCTTTTTGCCCTGCTCGTAGGTTCGTCCGTAATAGCTGATCGGAATCTCGAACATTGCGCAGTTGAGCTTTGCAATTTTCGCGGTCACTTCAATTTCGAAGCCGAAACCTGTCGACGTGATGATCATGTTGCGAATAATCTCGCCGCGAAACGCTTTATAGCCGGTCTCCACATCGGAGAGGTTCACGTTCGTCAGCATATTGGAGAGGAACGTCAATCCCTTATTCGCTAAGTAATGGTAGAAATACAGCACGCGGGCAGCTTTGCGCACCAGAAAGCGCGAGCCGTACACAACATCGGCCATGCCGTCGAGAATGGGCCGCACCAGATCCGGAATTTCAGATGGATCGTATTCCAGATCGGCATCCTGCACCAGCACGATGTCTCCCCGTGTAGCCGCGAAGCCGGCCTTCAAGGCCGCTGTCTTTCCGCCGTTCGTCTGCTGCCGCAGAACACGCACTTCCGGATATTGCGCCGCCAATTGTGAAGCAATCTCATAAGTGCCGTCCTTTGAACCGTCGTCCACAATCACAATCTCTAGTAGGCGCGGAACGGAAATCAGGCGCCGGATAACGTTCGCAAGCGTCGCTTCCTCGTTATAAGCCGGGACCACCACCGAAAGGCAGCGAGCGCCGTTCGTAAGCTCCGTCATGAAATCCGCTGAACCTGGCATTCAGTCGAACGCCGCACGTACGCGCATACCGTTCTTGACCTCGGCATCGCTCGGCTCTATTACACGATCCGTCACGTGATCGCCGATCTTCAATCCGGACAGAATTTGCACGTTATTAATGTCGCTAATCCCTGTCTTTACCGTTGTCCAGACGATTGTGTCCCCCTCTAGCTTGAACACGCCGTTGGATCCGCGAATCGTGCGCAGGGCAGCTTTGGGAATACTGAGGGCGTTATCTTCCACCTTCGAAATGACCGTTGCATTCACCGTCACCCCGGGCAGCAGATCATGATTCGGATTATTGACGATGGTTGCAACCTCGCCCACTGTGCGTGTCTGCAGCGAAATAACCTGTGTCGGCAACTTATCCACGCGTCCCCACCAGGCTTGTCCCGGGCGTGCGTCCCAGGTAATTTTGACTGGCATATTCAATCCGATGCGTCCCAGGTCGGGCTCGTCCACGTATACGGTCACTTTTACTTCGTTCAAATCTCCGATAAGCGCTACTAGATCGCCTGGATGCAGATAGGCGCCCACTTTCAGATCGGATTGATCGGTTCCAGCTGATAGTTGATAAACCGTTCCGGAAATGGGAGCCTTAACCTCCGCGAGCGCCAGCCGGCGCTGTGCCACCGCCACTGCCGCTTGAGCATCGTGCAGCTTAGCTTCCGCCACGGTCCGGTCAGCGGGCGTTACAAGCGTCTGCTTTTGATTTTGGAAGGCGGCTAGCTGCAGCTTGGCGCGATTCAAAGCATCTCTCGCTTCCTGCACCTGCAGCTTAGTGGCGGCCTGTTGCGTCTCCAGGCGCTGTAGCGCATCGTAATTCCTTTGAGCCACCTCTTCGGCCGCCTTCGCGCTTTGTATAGAGTCCTTAATGCTCGCGAGCTGGGCGGCTTTTCCGCCCTGATCCAGCGTCGTGTTCTCGGTTTTAGCCTCCTGCTCGCGTGCCAGCGCGGCCGCCAGGTCCGCTTGCGCCGCGGTCGTGTCGAGTGAGATCAGCGGCTGTCCGGCCCGGACATCTTCTCCTCGCTGCACCAAAACAGATCGCACCACACCGGAAGTTTCCGCGCGTGCCGCCGCCCATTGCGCCGGCTCAACTTTTCCGTTCGTCGATACCGTGCTTTCAATATGAGCGCGGCGCACGGTAGCGAAATGCAGCAGAGGCGCCGACCCGCCGCGATCTACACCCCACCAGATCAAAAGCAGAACGGGCAAGATCAAGAGAAGCCAATATCTCTTCATTTCGCGCGCTTGTTAGAAACTCCCGTCAACATTGTGACAGACTGCCGTGTGTCGCACGATTCATCGGGCCGGTAGCCAGCTCATTGCCTGCGCCTTAAGTTTTTTACTTCCCCTCAAAAACCGTACGCGATAGACTGTTTCGTTAATGCCGCGTTATCGTATTCACCGCATTAAAGATGTGCCGCGAGAAGCTTTCCGCTGGACCGCGCACACCGGTGGCGTTGCCATTATTAAGCCCAAGGACTATGATTTTAGCGAAGAAGTGGAATCGCTCACGCCCTACGCGGCTTGGAAGATGCTGGCCTCGGAAGGCCGGCCTCTTAAACCCGGCGACGTATTAGAGACTATCACGTCAGAGGGCGCAGGCCTAGAGCTTAAAATAGCCAAATACATCGGATTTGAACCCGCCCAGTGGTGGATACCCGAACCCAAGGCCAATATCGACGCGTCTGCTGCGGCGCTTACTGAATCCAGTTCAACTCAGGAATCGCACCTCTCCTGAATCGCCGCAACCAAGCCGATGCGAAGTCACCATCCTGAAATTTCTGAATTGGGCTCCCTGGCACTCGTTAGCTATATACCCGATCCGCTAGGTACTCTGCTGCATGACCTCGCGGGACTTCTTCCGGGCGACCATAACCCACAGCCTCATGTGACGATCCTCCCCCCGCGGCCATTGCGAACGACCGTGGAGACTGCCTCACAGGAAGCACAACAGATTCTGCAAAGATTTCCTTCATTCGAAGTTGAACTAACGCGGATCCGGCACTTCGCTGAGACCAACATGCTGTATCTCGATGTAGGAGAAGGCAACGCCTCCATACACGATCTTCATAGCGCACTCGACACCGGCACCTTGCAGCATGCGGAGCGATTTGATTTTTTGCCCCATTTGACTCTCGGCGGTCCCGTTCCCGTCCAGTCGCTCG
>DAISJE010000269.1:0-5897 GCA_036821665.1 Bryobacteraceae bacterium
CATGCAATGTGCAAAACGGGACTGGCTTCGGATTTCCGCATCCAAATGCCCGTATAAAACACGTACGCTCGACTCGGAAATTCGTTGCCTGTACCGTTTTGCCCGTTCGATCCGTCCGCCTGCTCGCTATAGAAACTGCGGAAACACCACACTAGCTCTGCTCGTTCCGCTCGGACTCAACCCATCCAGTTCCGACAATACTATTTTAAAAATAGGTATATTGGACTAAACTAGGATCATGGCCAAAGATCCCGAACAGCGAGACCTTTTCTCTGGCGCACTGGAACTGATGGTTTTGCATTCCCTCAGGCTGAAACCAATGCACGGGTACGCACTCGCGAAGCACATCAAAGCGGTCTCCGATAACCTGCTGCAGATCGAAGAGGGATCGTTATATCCCGCGCTACAGCGGATGCTCAAGGCAGGATGGTTGAAGTCCGAGGCAGGAGTTTCCGCAAAGGGCCGCCCAACCCGGATTTATCGATTGACCCCCGCAGGAAGGCGGCGTCTCGAGCACGAAACATCCAGCTTCGAGAAGATGCTCGCCGGTATCACCCGTGTGCTTGCAGCCGCCGAGGCATAGGAGAGCCGCATGCAATGGTTCAGAAAAATTTTCCCCCGCTCGCGCCGTTACAACGATCTCGCCGTTTCGATTCAGGAACACTTGACGGAAAAGATCGAGGAGCTCATGGCAGGCGGCATGTCCGAAAGAGACGCTGAAAGCGCGGCTCGCCGGGAGTTCGGAAATGTGACGCTCATTGAAGAGCGCAGCCGCGAGATTTGGCATTGGCCACGGATTGAGAATATTCTTGGCGATCTTCGGCATGCAGTACGTAGTCTGCTTCATGCGCCGGGTTTTGCGGCGGTTGCCATTCTCACGCTCGCTCTGGGAATTGGTCTGAATTCGGCCATGTTCAGTGTCATTTACAGCGTTCTTTTTCGACCGCTGCCCTATCCGGAGGCGGGGCGGCTGGTACATCTCGTGCGCGCGGGTGGCGACGGCAGCGACGCAACCATACCGGAATTCGAGTTCTGGAAAAAACATAGCCGCTCACTCTCCTCTCTTGCCGCTGAGCGAGGCACTGACGAGCAACGGCTCTTTACAGGTACTGAACACCAGTGGATCACTACTCTGACCGTCAGTGCGGATTTCCTTCGGACACTGAACCTCTCGCCGGCCTTCGGGCGAGAGTTTAATGCGGCGGAAACACACCCGGGCGGCCCGCAAGCCATCATCCTGAGCAACAATCTCTGGCGGCGCAGTTTTGGAGCTGATCCCCATGTGCTCGGGCGCGCCGTTAGGCTCGATGACTCAAGTTACGTCGTTGTAGGCGTGCTTCCCGCCGGTTTCTGGTTTCCAGAGTCGAGCGATGCCCTGGTGCCGCTCCGTCCATCCGGCAATCTCGGCGATTTGGGTACCAATACGGGCATCCTGGTCCGGCTCAAAGGCGGCGTCACACTTACCGAAGCACGCTCCGAAATGAAAATTCTGACCAATGAGTTCCGCCAATCCCACGGTCAGCCGTCTGATTACAAGGGTCTCACCATCACGCCCTTTCGCGACTGGCTCGTCAACAGCATCCGTCTCAATTTGATGCTCCTCTTCGGCGCAACCGGGCTCGTGCTGCTGATTGCGTGCTCTAATCTGGCCGTGCTTCTCATAACGCGGTTTCAGGCGCGTCGAAAGGAATTCGCGGTACGTCTGGCATTGGGTTGCGGCCGCCGCCGTTTGCTCCTCCAGCACCTCATTGAGAACCTGCTTCTTGCTGCACTCGGTTCCGCCGCCGGCCTCGCGCTCTGTTTTGCATTGATTCAGTCCCTAGTGGCCACCGTACCCTTCCATCTGCCGGCCGCCGCTCCGATTCAGATTGGCTGGCCCGTGCTCGGATTTGCCATCGCTCTTGCGTTCGTGATCGCGCTCGCTTTTACCCTGATCCCGCTGTTTGCCGCAGCGGGCGTTGATGTAAACGACGCGTTAAAGGAGGGAGGCCGCACCGCTGCCGGTGCCGTACGGACACGAGGACGTTCCGTTCTCATCGTCACCGAAGTCGCCCTGTCGACTGTGCTTCTGATTGCGGCCGGATTGCTCATTCACAGCCTTTATCGCCTCAGCCGTCAGCAACTGGGCTTTGATCCTCATCGCGTAATCACCTTCGAAACGCCGTTTAATCCGGCTCGCGCGGAGAATCCCGCAGACCGGAATCTCTTTACGCACAATATGCTCGATCGCTTGCGAACTGTACCCGGTGTGGAAAACGTAGCGGCTTCCAACGTGATTCCCCTCGTCGGATGGGGAAACCTGCCAGCCGAGCGCGAAGGCCACGACGAACAGAGTATCGGCGGCATGGAAGTCCGCACCGTGACGGACAATTATTTCAAAGCACTGCGCGTTTCCGTGCTTCGCGGTCGTGGTTTTTCGCCTCGCGACACGGCCGCTTCCCCACCGATTGCGCTGATCAACGAGACGCTCGCGCGTACCTGGTATTCGTCAGGCAACCCGCTGGGCGATCACCTTATAATTGGCCGTTTCCGCGGGCACGAATATCTGAAGGATGCTCCACGCGAAATTATCGGAATTGTCGCGGATACCAAAACGGTTCTGAAAGATGAATCCCGGCCCACCGTCTTCGTTCCGCTCGCGCAGGCACAATCGCTCCCAAGCGCGAGTCTTACCTGGATCGTCCGCTTCCGCAACTCCTCCGTAAATGCTGCGGATCTGCGCCGTGCCGCAGCTTCCGTTGACCCCGAACAGCGCATCCGGCAGTTCCAGACTATGGACGATATCGTTGCCAAATCCACCGCCGATTCGCGTTTCAACACTCTGCTCTTTTCCATTTTTGGATTCGGTGCTCTTGCGCTGGCTGCCATCGGAGTTTACGGCCTGATCTCGTTTTTGGCGGCCCAGCGCCGCCATGAGATCGGAACACGCATGGCGTTAGGCGCCGCGCGAGCTGATATTTTACGTCTTTTCTTTCGCCAGGGAGTTACGTTAACCGCGTCGGGCTTGGGCCTTGGTCTGATCGGCGCTTATGCAGCGGCGCATTTTATAAGCGGCCTGCTCTTTGGCGTTCAGGGCCACGATGCCCTCGCGTTTTCTCTGGCCCCGTTAGCTCTTCTACTCGCGGCATTACTCGCGATTCTCTTCCCCGCATGGCGGGCCGCCCATACCGACCCAATCCTTGTCCTGCGCTACGAGTAATTCGAAGAATCGCAGCCGGGTCGATATTTGCTGCACATCGCCGCTTCAGAAATCCGCCACAATCAGCGTCAGCTCGTCGCTTAAATCGCTGCCCCATTTGTAGCGGTTCAGCTTCAGATCGCGCTCGTCCGGCTGCATCGGTGAGAGTTGATCGATATCGGCGCCGACGTAGTTTTCGCACTTAAAGAAGTACGATTTCTGCTTTACAAGATACTTATAGGCGCCGCGAATGGAAACCAGCATCGGCAGCGGCTGTCCGTTCCAGTAGCCCTGCGCGCGCCACGCTTCATCCGTGATGTAGCTCGACATCGCGAAGAATGACCGCTTAATGGCCGCAACCTGACCGCCCACCATGATCGTCTTATGTGTGGGAAGCAACTCCAGCGGAAGACTCGATTGCACGATCAGGCAAGGATCGAGTTTTCCACCATCCTTGATTTCTGTCGCGCACGGGATCACTGTTTTAGGTGGCAGCAGAACGGTTCTCGCTAACTTGAGCGCGACCGCTTCTTCGTAGAGCGATTCACCGTTAGGGCCTTGCAGCGCCAGACCGTACTTACTTTGCAGATCTGAAATCGTCGCCCGCGCTTTATCGAGTACCTCCGCCCTGACTTTCAATCTCTCTGTTCCTCCGGATCTATTGTGCGACCACCAGCAGCTTGAATGTGCCCGGAACGATCTGGGGCCGCGGGTGCGGATTCGCGGCGCTTGGCGTCGGTCTCTCACCGAAGTCGGCGTCCGAAAGATACACGGTATGCGTCTTTAAATCGAGCGCCATCGTTCGTGCGCCGCGCCGCGTCTGCACATTTTGCGCGACGGTGTATTTGTCCGCCGATTCCTGTTTGATAATTGTCAGGGTTCCGTCGCCGCCATTCGATGAGAACGCGAGCTGAACTCCTGGATCGAAAGCGGCTGCATCCGTTCCCTCCCCGGTCGGAACTGTCGTGATAACTTTACCGCTATCCGCGTCCACAACCGCCATAATCTTGTTTTCACAGACCGGGAACAATCTACGATGGGCCGTGTCGATCGCGAGACCGGAAGGCGACTCACATGGCGCGAGCGGCCACCGGTTCTTTATCTGAAGCGCTTTTGGATCAAAACGTACCAACTCGCTTTTGTCTTCGATATTAACGAAGACGTCGCCTTTGCCGTCAGTTGCCGGAAACTCCGGTTTACCGCCTAACGCCAGCGTTCCTGCCACTTGGCCCGTTTCCGCGTCAATAGCGGTCATATCGTGACTGCGGCCATTAAATGCAAACACCCGTTTACTGTACGGGTCATAGACGATGCCATCCGGGTTAGTTCCGGCCTTCACATTCGAGATCACAGAAAGAGTTTTTAAATCGAAAATCGTTACCTGATTATCCCGGCCGTCGCTAATAAAACCGCGGTTCAGTTCATCGGCGACCGCTATTCCATGCACCCCGTTTGTGTTCGGAATTTTTCCTACGATAGAACCTGTGTCCAAATTCAGAACATCCACTTCGGTACCGTGCGAGACATAAAGACGGCGATTCGGCGAATCCGCATACAGGTAATCCCATCCGCCGCTGCCTGGAATCGGAATTGTTTTCAGCACCTTGTATGACGGAGCGCCGGCAGCGCTTAAAGCAAACACAAGCAACGCAATGCATGATCGGACGGTAAGCATAGTTCCCTGATTTGGCCCGATTGTATCATCGGGGATATTTGATCGTTTCGAGCGGGTATATTTAGCACAGAACAACTCAATATGAAGAAATCAATCGGCGACAATATCTTTCCAGAGGGGATGACTTTCGAAAATGGTCTCAATCTACTAAAACGGGCCGGATACGAAGGGATCGAACTCTGGCTTGGCGACCGTCCCTGGTTCCAAATGACTACCACCGACGCCGAATTACGCCAGCTTTTTGCGAAAGTGCAGGATGCCGGGCTCGAAGTCTCCGACGTGGCAAATTCGCTGGACTGGAAAGAGAACGTTTCATCCCGCGATTCGAAACTGCGCGACGCTGCTTTTCGACATATCGAACGCCAGATCGAAGCGGCGCAGATGTTCAAATGCGATGCCATCCTCGTCGTGGCTGGACTGGTCACCAGCGAAGACCCATATAACGCCGTATACGCACGCACGGTGCGTTCGCTGCAGGATCTGGCACAAACAGCGAGTAAGGCCCGCGTAAAAATCGGTGTCGAAAACTGTAATTCGGAACAGAAGTTCCTACTAAGTCCTCGCGAGTTCTACACCTTCCTCAACGACGTTAATAATCCCTGGGTTGGCATCCATCTGGATGTCGGCAACATACACGACACCGGCTACCCGGAGCAGTGGATTGACATACACTCTACCCGTATTACGCGCATGCACATGAAAGATGTTCATGTGCATCGTGGGCGCTGCGGAAATCAGAGTGTGTATACGAATATTTTTCTGGGCGACAATAACTGGCGTGCAATCCGCAATGCGATGACGAAGATCGGTTACAACGGGTGGCTGATCGCCGAGATGGAAGAGCGTTACCATTACGCCCCCGATCAGCAGGTGTACGATACCGCGGCAGCTCTGAACCGGCTGATATCAAATCAGTTGTAGTGGACCCTCTGTGGCGCACGTCTTTAGCGTGCTGTGCCGAACTTCAGTTCGGCATCTAGACTTTGGACATTTCCGTCGGCGTGCTTTGTGTGGGGCGGCGGCGCCGTGCGCTGCGCGGGCCCC
>DAISJE010000269.1:5930-6665 GCA_036821665.1 Bryobacteraceae bacterium
TCAGCGTGCTTTGTGTGGGGCGGCGCCTTGCGCTGCGCGGGCCCCTCGGGCCCGCTCCGGCTCTTCAGATCTTCAAAAACAACTTACGCCGGTACATCCACAACAGAATCAGCCAGTAAGTAAACAACACCGCGGCGCCCATCGTCAATGGCTCAAGCCCGGTGCCGAAAATCTGAAAAGGCCTTTCGCCAATGTTCGTACGGATGCTGCCGTAAATGAACTCTTCGAACAGATGCGCGATCATGTAGGCCGCAATCGAATTCATTCCGACGACGACCAACGGGAACGCCCATTTCCGATAGCCTTTCATATCGATGATCCAGCTAAACGCCGCCAGGAAGAGAAAACAGATGCCGCCGCTAAACAATGTCCAGGCCGGCGTCCAGATCCGCTTCACGACCGGGCAGATACCGGTGTAGTGCAACAGCAATCCAAGGCCGATTCCAGCCACGCCGGCAATCAGGAATTTCTTCAGCGGGATGGACGGAGCGGCGGCCCTATACCAGCGGCCCGCCGCCAAGCCCAGAATCATTGTGCCTAGCGTGGGAATGAAACTAAGGGTCAGGTAACCACCACTGTTCGCCACGAACGGTTGGGTCCTTGGAAAGAGATTCAGGAACCACTGATCGAATGCATTCCCGAAATTATCGCCTTTATTCCAGTGGGCCGCAAAGCCGGTAAAGTTGTGGCTCCAGTTAAGAGGAGTGCCTACCGGATATAACGCCCAAGCCAGCC
>DAISJE010000270.1:0-6630 GCA_036821665.1 Bryobacteraceae bacterium
AAACGCGTGCTCTGGATGGCTCTATTTGCCGGTGCGGCGTTCTTGCTACTGTTCGCAACCGCGTTTCATTTTCAAGTTGTCGAGTTCAATGACCGGCACATCGCTCCGTTCATTCGCAAACAGGCGCTCAGCGGCATTCTTACGGTCGGGCTGTACGCAATCGACCTTTTAGTAGTCGTAATGACGGTGTTGATGTCGGTCGATACCCTTTCGGGTGAGATCGCGTCGGGCACCATCCAGGCGGTTGCCACCAAACCGGTGCGCCGGTGGGAAATACTGATCGGCAAATGGCTGGGCTTTGCCGCGATGCTTACTCTCTACTTGTTCGTTATGGTGGGCGGAATTAACGTAATAACTCAACTGATGGCCGGTGTGGCAGCGCATCACATGACGCAGGGCTTCGGCCTCATCTGGCTGGAAAGCATGCTCCTGCTTTCTGTAACGTTTTTCTTCGGCACTTCATTCTCCACTCTTACAAACGGCGTGCTTGTCCTTGGCCTTCATGGGTTGGCGTTCCTGGGTGGCTGGATCGAGCAGGCGGGAGCGTTGAGCAACACGCCAAAAGCGATGGATGCCGGAATCGTCGCGAGCATCGTGATGCCGAGTGAAGCGCTGTGGAGGCGAGCCGCATTCGAAATGCAGGCTCCGCTCACAACCGCGCTCAGCTTTTCACCTTTTAGCGGAGTTTCAGTACCCAGCGCGGCGATGATCGCCTATGCCGCCTTGTATGCGAGCGTGTTCCTTGCTCTTGCAATCTGGCGTCTGAACATTCGCGATCTGTAAATCAACTTTTCGCGAACCACGTCCGCCACGCGGTATCCACCATGGCATGCGTGAGCGCGGGAGCAATCAAATTTCCGCCTTGACGAAATGCTGAGCCGTAGAACCAACCGGCAACTGTTGCCAGCGCGACGTACCGCCAGTTGGGAAACGGAGCGTGAAGGATGTGAAACAGCCCAAACAGGCACGCCACAATCGCTTGGCCTCTCCATTCCGATCGTAAGGAACCAGAGATCAACGTCTGCAAAAAACCTCTAAAGAAAAGTTCTTCGAGCAAAGCAATAAAAAGAAAAATTTCCAAGTAATCCAGCGCAAAAGCGGTGATGCCAGGCCAGTGCGGATTCCAGCGAATGAAATGTAGCGCCAGCCCTGCGGGTATCGCGATCGCGGCGAAGTAGATGAAATTCAGCGCCGCCGCTTTACACACTTTGCGCGAAATGAAAAAGTCGTAGCCAAGCCTTGGCAGCGGGCGCAAAAACACCCAGCACCACGCGCCGACGACAACGAGGTACAGCCGGCCCATGAAATCCAAATTCACCGGAATATTCCAGACGCCGCTCAAAACGTGGCCCAGGACGGCTGCGATCAGCAAGATGGCTACTACCAGATCCTGCCAGCAGAAGCGCGACACATCTCGTACCGGCCAAAAGCGATAGATGGCTACGGGCAGCAGTGCCACAGCCAGAAGCCGCAAGAGTGCGGTCCCACGCAAATCGCTGGTCCCGGCCGAATAGATCAGGTAGGGAGCGCACCACAATGCAACCAGCATGAGGCTGCGGCCCCTTATCTTTAACTGCCGCTCTACGAAAGCGCGGCTGGCCGGCATTCCGGGTGCAATTACGAGAACAAGAAAAAGCAGGAAGCATGTATAAATGGCTGCTGCTGTGCCGAGACTAAGGGCGTACCCGCGCACGTACGCCGAAGCAATCGCCGCAAAAATGATCACAAGGACCCCGAAAACTGCCGGAAACCGCCATTTCTTCACTACGCAGATCGTGTAGGGTCGAGGCATGCCTCGACCGCCTCAATCTAAATCAAACGGCCGTTTTGGCGCGCCGGACTTGTCTTCTTTGGCCTGTTTCAGGAGCTCTTCAAATTTCCGTTCACGCACTTTTTCACCGCTCAGATGAGAAGCGAAACTTTTCTCGAAGATATCGTTGCGGCGATCGGCTTCGCCTTTTAACTGTTGAACGGCAACATGCAGATCCTCGATGAGCGGTTTCTTTTCGGGTTCCTGGTGCTGAATAATCACCTGTAATTCGCCATCGATTTTAAGTGTTGCGCCGCAACACGGGCATTTAACTTCAAATAAGGAGCTGCTGGACTGCGCCATACCGGAATCGTAGCGCAGAGCCACCGAACCTTTGGGCCTGGCTGATATCCTTCGACTGCCGGATGGATTCTGTTTTCGCATGGCTGACGCACTACGGTTATGCAGGTCTGTTCTTACTGCTCATGTTCGGTATCGTCGGCCTACCGGTACCCGATGAGACGCTACTCGTCTTCTGCGGCTATCTCATCTGGCGGGGGCGGCTCCACTACGGTTTCACGTTCCTTTCGGCGTTTCTGGGGAGCGGATTCGGCATCTCGCTGAGCTATATCATTGGCCGCAAGTTTGGGCGACAAGTTATTCATCGTTACGGCCGCTATATACGACTCACTCCGGATCGCGTCCATCGAGTTACCCGATGGTTCCACCGCATCGGCGGATGGGCGTTGACCATCGGCTATTTCATTCCCGGGGTGCGCCATTTCACGGCTCTGATAGCGGGTATTTCACACGTGAAGTATTGGAAGTTTGCCTCCTTCGCCTATCCGGGCGCTGCCATCTGGGTCGCCACATTTCTGACGCTTGGATATTTCGTCGGCGAAGGATGGGAGCACGCCTCAGCGGTTGTGCATCGTTATTTGCTAATTGGAGGAGCAGTTTGTGCCGTACTGGCCCTCATTGCCTGGTGGATTCATCGAAGATGGGGCTGGCCCCGCCGCGCCAATCGTTGCTCTTGAAACTGAGCCGCGACCCTCAGGGAGCGGTTTTCAACGAACGTCCCAACTGCAATCTGTTATTCCTAATCAGTTGGGGCCTATGAAGTACACCGTATATCTTGCTCTCATGTTTCTAATCCTGGGCCGCGCGCAAGCGCAGAACGAAACACCGTCAAGCGGCCTCGACATGACCGCAATCGATAAATCCGTGAATCCCTGCGACAACTTCTATCAATATGCGTGCGGAAACTGGATGAAGAATAACCCGATTCCCCCCGAGTATTCACGATGGGGTCGCTTTAGCGAGCTGCAGGATCGCAATCAAAAAATATTGCGCGAAATTCTCGAGGATTCAGCTAAGCATCAGGAGCGTTCATCGATCGATCAGAAAATCGGGGCATTTTACGGCGCCTGCATGGATGAAGAAGCAATCGACAAAGCGGGAGACGGGCCGATTCGCACGGGTATCGAGCAAATTCGTGGTCTGAACGACAAGAACGAACTCGCACGGGAAGTCGCGCGCCTGCATGATCAGGGCGTTGATGTCTTCTTTCGTTTTCGAGCGCAGCCCGATGCCACCGATTCGAAAATGAATATCGCGGATGCTGATCAGGGCGGCCTTGGGCTGCCGGATAAAAGTTATTATCTACAGCCCAAGGACGAAGAGACGAGGCAAAAGTATGTAGCGCATGTGTCGCGAATGCTGCAATTGATCGGCGAGCCACAGGCTGAGGCAGACCGTAAAGCGAGTTCAATCATGGCGCTCGAGACAGCGCTAGCAAAAGCCTCCCTCGATCGGGTCGACCGGCGAAATCCAAAACTCACGCATCACGAGATGCCGTTGTCCGGATTGGAAGCCCTGATCCCTGATTTCAACTTCGCGCAATACCTGCAGGGCCGCCGAGCGCCATCGTTTAAGAACCTGAATGTGGCAGTCCCCGATTTTTTCAAGAGCTTGAATACAACGCTTGCGTCAGCCAGCCTGGACGATCTGAAAAGTTACATGATCTGGCATTACGTATCCGCCTATGCGCCGGACTTGAGCAAGCCGTTTGTAGATGCCAATTTTGATTTTTATACCCGATACCTGACCGGAGCGAAGGAGCTGCAGCCGCGCTGGAAGCGATGCGTTGAAAACACCGACCGGAGCCTGGGTGAAGCTTTGGGACAAAAATACGTCGAAAAAGCGTTTGCGGGTCAATCGAAGGAGAAGACGCAGCAACTGGTCGGCGTTATCGAGCGCGAGATGGCAACGGATATCAAATCGCTGACCTGGATGAGCCCTGCAACAAAGGAACAGGCGCTCATAAAGCTGAAAGGCGTAACAAACAAAATCGGGTACCCGGATAAGTGGAGAGACTACTCGAGCGTAAACATCAGCGGCGACAATTTTGTCGCGGATGTACGGAATGCCCGGCAATTTGAGATCCACCGCAATCTGAATAAGATCGGCAATCCAGTGGATCGCTCGGAGTTCAACATGACGCCGCCCACCGTGAATGCCTATTACAGCCCGCGCGAAAACAATATCAACTTTCCTGCCGGTATCCTGCAGCCTCCGTTTTATAACGCTTCCGCCGATATGGCCGTAAATTTCGGAGGTATTGGGGCGGTAATCGGACACGAACTGACGCATGGTTTTGACGACCAGGGCAGGCAATTCGATGCGGATGGAAATCTGCGTGACTGGTGGACGAAGCAAGACAACGAAGCGTTCAAGCAGCGGGCGGATTGCTTGGTGAACGAGTATTCAAAATTCAGCCCCGTGGATGGTGTGAATGTAAACGGGCGACTGACGCTCGGGGAAAACGGTGCCGACAACGCCGGAATACGCCTCGCATACATGGCTCTGCTGGGCGGACTGGAAAACGGCAGCGTCGACAAGAGCAAGCTCAATGGATATACGCCGGAACAGCGCTTCTTCCTGGGATACGCGCAGATCTGGTGCGAGAATCAGCGCCCCCAAGCGCTTCGGAGCAGCGTCCGAACCAACCCGCATTCACCTGGAGAGTTTCGCGTTATCGGCGTTATACAGAACTCACAGGAGTTCGCGAAGGCTTTCGGGTGTAGTGCCGGACAGCCGATGGTAGCCGCGAATGGCTGCCGAGTCTGGTGACCCGCGCTGATTACACTGAGAATGAATGGCATATGTGAAATTTCCGGCCGCCGCACTCTGTTGGGCGCTGCTGGCCGGCGGCGCAATAGGGCAGACGAACTCTCCGGCGGACTCTCAGAAGCAGGCATCGAAATCCGGACTCGACATAAAGGCAATCGATAAATCCGCAGACCCTTGCCACAACTTTTATCAATACGCCTGTGGCGCGTGGATCAAGAACAACCCTATCCCGGCTGACGAGAGCAGTTGGGGCCGCTTCAACGAGCTCTATCAACGCAATCAGGAGATCCTGCGCGGCATCCTCGAGGATTCCGCTAAGCACCAGGACCGGTCGCCTCTCGATCAGAAAATCGGTGGATTTTATCAATCCTGTATGAATGAGCCCTTAATCGAACAGCGGGGAACTGCGCCGCTGCAACCCGAGCTTCAGCGCATTGCAAAGATCGGTAATCAGAGCGAACTGCTCGATGAAGTGGCGAGATTACATGAACGTCAAGTCGGCGTATTTTTCCGCTTCAATTCTTCGCCCGACCCAAAAAATGCGCGTATGGTGATCGCGGATCTCGATCAGGGCGGTCTCGGATTGCCGGAAAAAGATTTCTATTTGCGCACCGATGCGAAATCGCAGGAAATACGAAAACAATACGTCCAGCATGTCGCCAAAATGTTCGAGCTGATCGGCGTATCTTCTGCGGACGCGCAGAAAAAAGCCGATGCCGTCATGTCGATTGAAACGGATCTCGCTAAGGCATCCCTGGACGTGACCACCCGGCGCGATCCGCAAAGGCTGGTTCATGAGATGTCGGCGGCGGAACTGGGACAGATCAGCCCGCATTTCAATTTCAGCGAATTTTTCGCGCGTGTGAACACGCCTGAGTTTTCAAAACTCAACGTGGACGTGCCGAACTTCATCAAAGGCTTTAACAGCCTGATTTCTTCAAGAAGTATGAGCGACCTGCAGGATTACCTCACGTGGCACTATGTCAATGCGAGCGCGAGATTGTTGCCGAAGGCGTTTGTAGACGCGAACTTCGACTTTTACGGAAAAGCGCTAACCGGGGTAATGGCTTTGAGGCCGCGCTGGAAGCGCTGCGTTGCCGCTACCGATGATGAACTGGGCGAGGCTTTAGGGAAAAGGTATGTAGAAAAGACCTTTGGCGAGCAGGGAAAGCAGCGCACACTCGAAATGGTGCACGACATTGAGCGGCAGATGGCGAAAGATCTCGATTCGGTGCCCTGGATGACTTCGGAAACGAAGGAACAGGCATTAGTCAAGCTGCACGCCGTCGCAAATAAAATCGGCTATCCGGACAAGTGGCGCGACTACTCATCAGTCAAGATTATTGATGACGATTACTTCGGTAATTGGTACCGCGCCAATGAATTTGAGAGTAAGCGCGAACGGGACAAAATTGGGAAACCCGTCGACCGCGCGGAATGGGAAATGACGCCTCCTACCGTAAATGCTTACTATGAACCGACCGAAAATAACATCAATTTTCCTGCTGGCATCCTGCAGCCGCCTTTCTATTCAAACAGTGCTTCCGATGCCGTCAATTACGGCGCTATTGGCGTGGTGATTGGACATGAGCTTACACACGGCTTCGACGACCAGGGACGTAAGTACGATGCTGACGGCAACCTGAAGGATTGGTGGCAGGCAAGTGACGAACAGCACTTTAACAAGTTGGCAGACTGCTTTGTAAAGGAATACGGCAGTTTCCAAGCCGCTCCCGGCGTCTATCAAA
>DAISJE010000271.1:0-6627 GCA_036821665.1 Bryobacteraceae bacterium
CATGCCCCTCAATTATCGTCAGACGCTTGGCCCCGACGGGGTCAACAACATCATGGCCTTTTTAGCCCAGCAGGTTGCCAGACCTGGCACCAAGAAGCGCCGCCCGGGACAGGTAAATCAGTGATTCGCTTCTCGTGTCTACTGCTCGTTGCGGCAGGATGCGCATCTGCGCAAATCCAATTCAACGATTTGTTGAAGAGTCCAGCGGAGAATTGGCTGACTTATCACGGCGATTACCGCGGGCAACGGCATAGTCCGCTTACGCAGATCAATCGTGAGACCGTGCGCAATCTGGTTCCGAAATGGACGTATCACGTCAACGGCGCAGCCCGTCTGGAAACGACTCCGATTGTTGCGGATGGCGTGATGTACGTGTCGAACACAAATCAAGTGGATGCTGTCGACGCGCGTACCGGACGGCAGATCTGGTCGTACCAGGATGAACGGGCTACCCGGAGCGATGTCAACCGTGGCGTCGCAATACTTGGGCCGCGTGTGTTCTTCGTAACCGCGGACGGCTATTTGGTCGCGCTTAATCGCGCCACAGGCGGCATTCTTTGGCACAAGCAGTACGCGGATGTGAAGCAGGGCTATTACGCTACGCTTGCGCCACTGGCTCTGAAAGACAGCATCTTATTGGGCGTGTCGGGCGGCGATTCCGGTATGCGCGGTTTTGTCGCTGCGTATTCTCCCTCTACCGGCGAACAGCTCTGGAAGTTTTACACGGTTCCTCTTAAAGGCGAACCGGGCTCTGAGACTTGGGGCGAGTTCGATCCGCAATGGGGTGGAGGCGCCACCTGGATGACCGGCACCTACGATCCTGAGCTGAACCTGACGTATTGGACAACCGGCAATCCCTGGCCGGATTACTACGGCGGCGGACGGCGCGGAGCCAACCTCTACACGGATTCTGTCATTGCACTCGACGCTGCCACTGGAAAAATGAAATGGTATTTCCAGTTCACCCCGCACGACACACACGATTGGGATGCGGAATCGATTCCGGTATTAGTGGACGCGGTGTACGAAGGGAAGCCTCGTAAGCTGCTCCTGCATCCGAATCGCAACGGATTCCTTTACGTATTGGATCGGGTCACAGGTCAGTATCTCACGGCGCACCCGTTCGTAAAACTTCTGAGCTGGGCGACCGGTATTGATGCGAACGGACATCCCATGGAAGTGCGCGACATGGACCCGACTCCGCAGGGGCGCGTCGTTTGTCCGTCCACGCGCGGCGCGACAAACTGGATGTCGCCATCATGGGATCCGGTAAATAAGCTTTTGTTTGTGACCGCGCTCGAGCAGTGCGACCAATACGTGAGCAGCATGGCGAATCCGGAACCGATGCATGGATCGATGGCGGGCGGTGGAGGCCCGGTCGACGGACAGAACGGAAAGTTCTATCTCCGCGCCCTTGATCCTCTGACCGGCGCCAAACGCTGGGAATACGCAATGACGGGCAGCACCGATATGTGGGCCGGATCGATGACCACCGCCGGAGGCTTGGTTTTCTTCGGCGACGATCAGGGCGGGCTGGTAGCTCTGGATACCGCGACCGGAGCCGATCTGTGGCATTACAACATGGGACAGATCGTCACCGCTTCTCCGATAACGTACTCGATTAAAGGCAAGCAGTACGTCTCGATCGCGTCGGCCACTGACGTGTTTACATTTACCCTGTTTGAGCCGGCGAGGCCGTTCAAGGCCCCGAAAGAGATTCACAAGACGGAGTGATTTCCGTACGACGTGAACTATTGCATCGGCTTGAAATCCAATGACGCAATTTGTCCTTTCGGACCAGCTACCCAGGGTAGGCTGAGCGCATTCCAATTCCTCGAATCAAAATGCCTCCAGGTACGGCCGTCATCTCGAGAAAGATCGCTGCCGTCCGGTCCGACCGCAATCCAACCGCCGATTGTTTGCGCCCAGCCGACGGACGAGCGATAACCCGAAGGTAAAGCACTGGCCGGATGCCACGTCAGCCCGCCGTCGGATGTCCATGCTGCCGTACCAGCCGTTCGCGCCGGGTCTTTGTAATCCCCGCCAACCGCAATTCCATGGCGGTCGTCGCGAAAGGCAATCGAAAAAACACCCGTACTTGCCTTGCCGGAGGCCAAAGGCAATCTCCTGACGGTCCAATTTCCCGATTTGTCTAACCGAAAAAGGCGCGGCCCTCCAACGCCGCCGGTTGCAACTAGCAGCACCGAGTTGGGGAGCGCCACCAACGCCGAGTTGCTGGCTGCGAATACGCCTTCACCATCCGCAGCGGCAAGCCCCGGGCTGCTATCGCGCCGCCAATGCCGGCCAAGATCGTCCGATCGATAAATCACGAAGCGGCCGCCGACGGGATCTCCCAAAATAAACCCGGTATTTCCGTGAAACGTGAGCGCATCCCAAAAACCACCGCGGTCAGGATTTTCGAGCAGCAGATGCCAGGTGGCGCACCCGTCGGTCGATTCATACAGGCGCGATGCAGCTCCGGGACCACTTGACATGACCATGACGTGGTTCGCATCCCAACCAAAGACGGCACGAAAATCCAGCTGCGAGGCTCCCGCTGGAATATGGCACTGCTGCCACCTGTAGCCGTCATCTTCGCTCCGCAATACCGTCCCATTCGTGCCACTGGCCCAGATCACGCCGACCCCCACATTATGGATGCCGCGCAAGCCAGCCGTGCTGCCGGTTACAGCGAGCTTCCATTGTGCAGATGCGCTGACAACTGCTGCGAATAGCAATAAAAGTGCCGACCTCAGCGGCAAATAGCAATGCCGCGAGTCGGAAGTGAGAGCCGACATGAATACTTTCAAGCGTACGCCGGCAACTCCGTTTAAGAATGAAATACTGGCCTACACTGATGTCACAACCATCTTTTTTTACCCGGATCGTAAATTCCGCAATTTGCGCAACGCTGGCTGCCGGTACAGCGGCCGCATATGGGCAAACCGCCGCCGAACAAATCCGCCAGGTCGAAACCGGCCTGCTGCGTAGAGTCCAGATCAAAGGTCAACCCGTTCAAAAATTCAGCATTGCGGAGCGGATGCAGCACTGGCACGTGCCCGGCGTCAGTGTTGCGGTCATATCGAACGGTGTTGTGGTTTGGGCAAAGGGATACGGCGTTCGGGAACTGGGCGGCGCCGCCGTAACACCGGAGACCCTGTTTCAAGCGGCATCCATCAGCAAGACAGGTACAGCTATAGCGGCTTTGCGCCTGGTAGAGCTTGGGAAGCTCTCATTGGATGAGGATGTGAATCTCAAACTGAAGAGCTGGAAACTGCCTACCAGCGAGGCCATGCAAGGTGAAAAGGTCACGTTGCGCCGGCTTTTGAGCCATACGGCGGGAACAACAGTTCACGGATTCCCCGGCTACGCGCAAGGTGCTCCCATGCCTACGCTCCCGCAAGTTTTGGATGGCATCAAGCCTGCTAACACGGCGCCGGTACGAGTGGATATCAAGCCCGGTACCCAGTGGCGCTACTCCGGAGGTGGTTATGAGATCGTCCAACAACTGATTCAAGATGTCACTGGCAAACCGTTTGCCGAAGTTATGCAAGAACTCGTGCTGGCACCTCTTCACATGAAGGAGAGCACGTACGAGCAACCGTTGCCGAAGCGCTTGTGGGCGGATGCCGCCACTGCTTACAACAGCGACGGCGTAGCGATTCCGGGCAAATGGCACATCTATCCCGAACAAGCGGCAGCGGGCTTATGGACAACACCATCAGACCTGGCCAAGATAATCCTCGAAATTCAGAGGCCCGGCCGCGTGCTCAGCGAGAAGACTGTAGATCTGATGAACACGCCGGTGCTGGATCATTACGGTCTTGGACTACAGCTCAGCGATACCGGCGGTCAAAAGGCATTTAGCCACGGGGGCGCCAACGAGGGTTTCCGCTGCATGTTGTGGGGTTATCGGGAAGGCGGGCGCGGGGCCGTCGTTATGACCAACGGCGACAACGGAGCGCAGTTAGCTCAGGAGATCCTGGCGGCGATCGCTGCTGCTTACCATTGGCCGGATTTCACGCCGCAAGAAAAGGCCGTGGTCGCGGTTCCCGCCGCCAAATTGGCCGCGTATGCGGGAAGCTACGAGGCGCCTCACAATTTTGTCCTTAATGTTCTCTTTGAAAATGGAAACCTTTATGTTCAGCATCCCGGTTATCCAAAACTAGAGCTTCTGCCGGAATCAGAAGACACGTTCTTTGACCCGGATGGAATGGCTCCGGATATTCACTTCAGCCGCACGTCCGACGGAAACTGGCAATTATCGGGCGGGGGGTTGAATGCTAAGCGCCGTAAATAGATAGTAGCGGTGTTACAGGGCTAGTCTTCTGTTTCCGAAGTTTCTTTGCTATACCGTGTTCACGCATGCAATGTGCAAAACGGGACTGGCTTCGGATTTCCGCATCCAAATGCCCGTATGCAACACGCATGGATGACTCGGAAATTCGTTGCCTGTCCCGTTTTGCCAGCTCGATCCGTCCGCCTGTTTGCTATAGAAACTTCGGAAACAGAAGATTAGCTGATTCTAAAGATGGCGGCTGATTTCTGAACTTACCTGAGCCGCTATGCGTCTCAATTGGCTGGGCGATTAAATGAATAAGTTCCTGCTGGATCTGCGCCACGGGTTACGGCTTATGGCCAAAGACCCCGGTTTCGCCGCTGTCGCAGTACTTACGTTGGCGTTGGGCATTGGCGCCAATGCTGCCATCTTCAGCCTGGTTGATGCCATCATTCTTCGCCCGCTGCCATATCCGAACCCGCAGCAATTGGTCGGGCTTGGGCAGTGGCGCAATCAACAAGGCGAGGGTTATATTCAGACTGGCGTGTCAGCACCGAACGTGGCCGACATCGCCAAAACTGGCATTTTCCAACAAGTCGCGTATTATCGCTGGGCTGGGTTCAATATTACGGAAGGGAACCGGCCGGAAAGCGTAGATGGCATCAAGGCGTCGGCCGAGTTGCTGCCCATGTTTGGCGTTCCGCCGATGATGGGCCGTTTCCTATTGCCTGAGGAGACAGAACCAGGCCGGGATCGCGTGGCCGTGATCGGGTACCGGCTGTGGCAGATGCGTTACGGCTCCGACCCATCCATTCTGGGTAAGAGCATCGACCTCGATCAGAAGCGTTACACCATCGTCGGCGTGATGCCGGCTTCGTTCCGTTTCACGTGGGACCAGGAGATGGACGTCTTCGTTCCTCTGGTGCTGACACCGGAAGAACGCAGCGAAGCGGGACGCGGAACTTCGCGGGATCTGCAAACGCAGGCGCGGCTCAGACCCGGTATTACCGTCGCCGAAGCTCAAGCCGCCATGGACACTTTGGCCAACGCTCTCGCCGCCAAGTATCCGGCAACCAATAAGGGTTGGGGCATTAGAGTGGAACCTCTCCACGCCGCTTATCACCGGCAGATGGCAACACCGCTGATGATCATGCTGGGCGCGGTGATGCTTGTACTGTTGATCGCCTGCGTTAACGTGGCCAACCTGCTCCTGGCGCGCGCAACCGGAAGGAAACGCGAGATTGCCATTCGCGTCGCAATCGGAGCTACCCGCGCGCGCCTGATCGCTCAGCTACTCACCGAAAGCCTGTTATTAGCGGCTTGCGGCGGGGCGCTTGGGCTCTTCCTGGCCTATGTGGGAGATCGCCTGCTGACTTTCGCCATGACGCGTTATCACCTCAGTATGCCCAACGCAAAGATCATCGATATCGACTGGCGCGTCCTGCTGTTCAGCTTGGCAATCACAATCGCAACAGGAATTATTTTCGGACTGGCGCCATCCTGGGCTACGGCAAAGGCTAACCTAAGCGACACACTGAAGGAGAGCGGCGCCAGCACCACCAGCGACAGAGGACGCCGGCGCCTTCGCAAGGGTTTGGTGGTTTGCGAAATGGCCCTGGCGCTGATCTTGTTGACCGGCGCGGGCCTGCTGGTTCGCACGTTTGTTGAACTGAGCAACGTCGATCTTGGTATCGACCCTCACAACGTCCTCACGATGGGAATCAGTCTGCCTGAGTACAAATATGAGTCGGCATCGCAACAAGGGATCTTCTATCGGGATTTGATGCAGAGGATCGAAGGGCTGCCGGGCGTAAAAGCGGCGGGTGCGGAAGCGGGCGGCGGCAATGTTTTCTTTCAGCCGCAAGGACAGCCCCCGGCAAGGCCCGGACATGAACCGACGGCCAGCTATAAGATCGTGACTCCCGGATTTCTGAAGGCGATGGGGACGCGCCTGCTGCGCGGGCGCGAGTTTACCGACCGCGATAACCAAGCGGCTACACCGGTCGCACTCATCAGCGAAACCGTGGCTCGTCGATACTGGCCGCAGTCCAACCCAATTGGTAGCCACTTCACCGTGCTGGCTCGCGTCTACTCGGGAGAAAAGTCCGGTTCCGCGCGGCCGTTGCAGATTATAGGAGTCGTCAAGGACGTGCGAAACTACAACCTCTGGAAACCCGAAGCTGCTATTTATGTGCCCTTCGAACAGAATCCGGCGGCATCGGTTTTTCTGGTCGTGCGGACTGCCGTGCCGCCTTTACGTGTAGTGGGAGCGGTGCGCAGGGCCGTATTGTCTCTCGATAAGGAGCAGCCCGTGAACCGGATTCGCACCATGAACGAGATTGTGTCGC
>DAISJE010000272.1:0-4346 GCA_036821665.1 Bryobacteraceae bacterium
ACGCGCGCGGCCGGCATCCGCTTTAGCTAGACCGTGAGAACAATTTTCCCGCTCAGCTTGATCAGACCGCGCTGGCTGTCTTCTAACAATCGATGCGCAGCCGCGGCGTCGCTTAGCGGCATCACCCGGCTGATTCGCGCTTTCAGTTTGCCGCTGCCCAACGCTGCGTTAATGGCCTTGGCGCAATCCTGCAATTCCTGACCGGTTGCATTCGTGATCGCAAAGCCGTGCATCGAGCAATCTTTGGTATAAAACGCGCCGACGGGAAAAACCGGGCGCGCATTGAGTCCCGCCATCAGAATAATGCGCCCGCGATGCGCCAACAGCGGCACGGCCCGCTCGAAATCGGGCTTGGTGGTTGTGTCCCAGTAAACATCAATGCCAGTAGGCGCGAACTCCGAAATTGCTTTAGCGACATCCTCCGTTTTATAGTTCACGGCGCATGCGGCACCGAGCGAGCGGCAATAAGCCAGATCTTCCGCGCTGCCTGCTGTAACAATCGCTCGAGCGCCCATGTTAACGGCCAATTGAAGTACGGCCGAGCCCACATTGCCGGCGCCGCCGTTAATAAAGATCGATTCGCCGCGGCCTAACTTCGCCTCACGCAGAAGGCCAATACAAGCGGTAGTGGCGGAATGCAATACAGCTACGGCTTCTTTCTCGGCTGCTGCATCCGGCAGTGGATACAAGAACTCTTCGTCAATCGCCAGATATTCGGCAAACGTACCCTGCCGGCCGTGGTAGCCCTGATTGTTGCACCACACGCGGTCGCCCGGCGAGAAACGGCGGACACCGTTGCCCACCGCCTCTACCGTTCCCACCATGTCGCGCCCGATAATGAACGGGAAGTCCATGGGTGTCACGTAGGCGCCGCTGCGAATGTAGGTATCGATCGGATTCGCCGCCACGGCCGCTACCTTCACCAGAATCTGCGAAGTTAGAATGACCGGTCTCGGCAAGTCGCCAAACCGTATATTCTCTGGCGGACCCAGTTTCTCAATGTAAGCGGCTTTCATGCGAGCCGGCCTGTTACGGCCGGCTAACGCGATGTTACTTCAAACGAATCAAAAGTTATATTTGACGCCGAGCTGGATGTTGCGCGCGCCCTGCGAGCTATTGACGACGCCGAGATTGGAACCAATGGAGCGGTTCGGGGCGTTCAGAATGGGCGTGTTTGAGAGGTTGATGAACTCGCCCCTGACTTCCAAGTTTTGGTGCTCTGTCACATTGAAGTGTTTCACCACACTCAAGTCCACCGTATGAAGGCCGGGGCCCCGGACTGTTCCGACGCCGCAACTTCCAAATGTGCCCTTATGAGGCTTCGCGTAAGGAGCGGGACTGAACCACTGATATCCGCCACCCAATGTCGCGGCAACATTCTGCTCGCCAAAAACGACGGCCGGGCTCAAACAATCCGCGCGAGCACTGCGTGCCTTAGTACCGGATTGATCGGTGGAATTGATGGTCATGGGGAAGCCGCCGTGGAAACTGGCAATCGCATTCACTTCCCAACCGCCCACAAAGCCGTCGAGAACCCGGTTCATATTCTTGCCGAACATGCGGTTCCGGCCGAACGGAAGGTCATATGTCACGTAGCCTGAAAAAATCTGACTGGCATCGAAGAAACAAGGCCCCCATTGGGACTTCTTGTCGTAGAGGTTCTGCCAGTATGCCGAGGTTGGCGCCGATTGACCGCTCGCGCCGTAGTAACCGATGGAGTCTTCCATGCACTTGGACCAGGTGTAATTAGCTTGGAAGGAAAGCCCCTGAGCTAAGCGCCGCTGAAAAACGGCTTGCAGCGCGTTATAGCTCTGATTGCCGTTAGAGGCGGTGCCTGAAATCTGTCCGATTTCGGATTGAAGCACCGGGTTGCCGGAGAGATAAGGGCTGTTGGCAACCGTACCGTTGGGGAGCAACTGCTTCTGAAGGTACGGTGTCGCCACCATCAAATGCGTGCCCCTTTGACCTACGTAACCAACCTGAAGCGTTGTGGCATTTCCGAACTGCCGCTGAACGGTGAAATTCCACTGGTTCGACAGTGCGGGCATGACATTGGGATCCCAAACACGAAGCGTGACGCCTGCAAAACAGGCGGGAGAAGACGCCAGCAGACCGGCTTCCGTGCAGGGATTGGTGCCAATCAGCGTTGAAAAGCCCTGATCCAAAGTAGAGGCCGGATAGGGAAGATTCGTGTAGAGACCATCATGTTCGGACGAGAACGGCGGATTAATCGTCAGCCGGAGATTGGTGCCCGTCCCTTCCAGATAAGACGACAGCGTGTAGGCAGCCCGGATGACGGTATTTCCGCCGCCCGGAGTCCATGCGAATCCAATGCGCGGCTGCCAATTCCCAATTCCGTTGTAGGTGTTGTAAAGAGCCCGGCTGTTGCCGTTCTTCCCGGGTTGTTCGATCGCGCCTGAAATGAGTCCAAAGTTGGTCTGCCGGTCGTGCACTTCTACCCAAGGCGTATGAATTTCATAGCGCAAGCCCAGATTCACTGTCAGGTGGCTGCTCGCACGCCAATCGTCCTGGAAATACGCGCCGAAGATATTGGCGCGCTGTCCCCAGGTGCCGCCCGATGTACCGCTGCCAACCTCATCCGGAAGCCCGAGGAGGAAATCCGATTCGGCGCGGCCGCTGTACTGGCCGTTGTAGGAGAATGTCCCCGCGAGCCCGTTATTTCCTGAGTAGAAAGTATTGATGCGCTGGCGGTAGCCCTGAAAGCCGAAGTGCATCGTATGCGCGCCTTTGGTCAGGATGGCAGTATCTTCGTATTCAATCGTGGTATCAGCGAATAACTGATAGACATCGCTATTCCCGATATTGCTGATGAAGTTATTGGTCGAGAACGACTGGCCCGTCAGAATGCTCGACGGAATATCGGGAATTCCGAATTGCTTGTTTAAATCCGGCAGTCCGTTACTTGCTGCGCCGTTGTTGATAACGACATAGTTGACACCGACCCGGGCATCGTTCACCAGGGATGGACCCATCGTCCTGGTCCAATCGAGCACGCCATTGTGAATGGGGTAATTCGCGAAGGAATTATAGATGAGCGGCTGGCTATTGGTTGCCGGAATACTCATGAAAGCCTGCGAATAGCGCCCGAACACGCGGTCGCGGTCCGATACGTTCCAATCCACTCTTGCATCGCCCTGGTCAACGTTGGTCGCATTATGGGATGTATTGACCTGATTATTTACAAGGTCGCCATTTATGGGAAGCGGATAGTATTGCGAGTTCGCGATCGCAAGAGCGGCCGGGCTCAACTCGGAAACCGGGATGACGTTGTTCACGAAAGCCGGTCCATTTGCTTTTGGATTTTGAATATGGATGCCTTGCGACAGGAGCTCTGAAAAATCGCCTTTCCGCTCCTTGGCCGTAAGCACGGTAAATGCGCCGCTGCTGGAGGGAGTGTCGAAGCGCTCGCCCTGATAATCGACGAAGAAAAATAACTTGTCTTTTTTGATGGGACCGCCCAGAGTAGCGCCGAATTCGTTCCAGCGAAGGAGCGGCCGCGGTCGAACCGGCTTGCCTGTCACCGGATCACGTCCGGCAAAATTGTTCGACCATTGATTCGCATTGAGCTTGTCGTTACGGAAGAACTCGAAGACATCGCCGTGAAACCCGTTGCTGCCGGCTTTAATCGACGTGCTGACAATGCCTCCCATGAAGTTGCCGAATTCGGCCGAGGCATTCTGCTCGATTAAATTAAATTCCTGAATCGCGTCCGGACTGGGAGCGTAGCCGACCAAATTATCCGAGGCTTGATTGTTGTCGACGCCATCGAGAATAAAGTTATTGGCCTGCTCGCGATTGCCGTTGATGTATGGCCGAGCGCCGTTACCGGTTGTTTGTCCATTTTCGAAATTTTGCGGGTTCGGATGGACACTGCCGGGCGCCAGCAGAGTTAACTGAACGTAATTGCGCGTGGCGAGAGGTAGCTGTGTATTTGTGCGGGCGTCGATAACGGTGCTTAGTTGTGTCGATTGCGTCTGAAGCACAGGCGCCGCGGAACTGACCTCCACGGTCTGGTTGACGCTTCCAACTTGCATCTGGAAATCGATTCGGGCGTTCTGATTGAGCTGCAGGACGATATCCGGTTTCACCGAAGCCTGAAACCCGGGATTCTCAACGCGCACTTCATAGCGGCCAACGGGCAGGCGCGGGAAGTTATAAAAACCATCCCCGTTTGTAGTGATGCTCGATACCGTGCCACGATCTAAATCCTTGGCGGTGACCTTAGCACCGGCGATAGCGGCATTGGAAGGATCCGTTACGATACCGCTGATCGCGCCGGTAACTTCCTGGCCGAAGGCTGGCATGGACGGAATCAACAACGTGGA
>DAISJE010000272.1:4446-6604 GCA_036821665.1 Bryobacteraceae bacterium
TCGCGCCGGTAACTTCCTGGCCGAAGGCTGGCATGGACGGAATCAACAACGTGGACACAACAAGCCCGGCCGCCGCAAGAAGACGACACACAGAGATCGGATATTTCGCGATTTTCCCCATTTGAATGACACCCTTTCGCCGGACCACAAACCTCCGGCGCCGAAAAGCGAACTGTCAGCAATTTTAATGAGTGGGGCGCGGCGATGTCAACCGCGAACAGCGAAAGAAAGGCGAATACACACGGAGCCACGGTGGCGAATCAGAGCTTTAAACGTTATCCGGCCGCATCACGCGAGCAATCGCCGCAGCCATTTGTTCCCATTTGGATTGCTCAACAATGAGGCGCTTTCTACCCGCCGCCGTCAGGCGGTAATAACGCGCGCGCCGGTTGGTAGAAGAGATCTCCCACTTGCCGCTAATCAGCTTGTTCTTTTCGAGGCGATGAAGCGCGGGGTAGAGCGATCCGTGGTCCACCGCGAGGACATCATCAGACTGCCGTTCGATGGCCCTGGCGATCTCGTAGCCGTTGGCCGGTGCGACGAGCAGCGTCCGCATCACCATCATGTCTAGCGTTCCCTGCAGCAGATCGAGCCTGGTGTCTTGTTTCTTGGCCATTAAGAAGTCAAATATATGTTAACAGGAATTGATAGTCGGGTGTCTATAGGTAGAATATCCACTAACTGACCGGAAATGAACAAGGGATATCCCAATACCGAAGCCGCGCCGGGGTTGCCCGCAACGGCGAAACGCGCAAACGCATTCATTCGCAAGCTCCCGCGGTCCGGCACGTATTTGGAAACGGAACTGCGGACTTCCGAGGAAATGGAGCGCACGCAAGGGCTTAACCGAAGATGGTTTCTGTGGACCGGTCTCGGCTTTAGCGCACCGCGGGCAGCCTCAGCACGAGTGAAGGACGAGACGGTTTACCACTTCGCCACTCGCGAGTGCGATGTCCGGATGAGCGTCGAATTTTACGACCGCTATTCGAGCAAGGGCTTTTGGTTTGACGAGCGGCGAACGGACCACCGGTATTGCTTTTCCGCAAATGGCCAAGCGGGGCACAATTGCCTGACAAAATTTTTAGGCTCGATCGCTATCGCCCAGTACCGCATTCGAGCGCGTTCCCGTTCACCCAATCTGCTTGTCCTACGCGAGCGCGTCCGCACAATCGATCAGGACAGCCGTCTGAACGATCGCCCGCCCTATGAGCGCACACTGCAACTCGCGGGAGGGTTAGCCAGCGACATTCAGGCATTTGGTTACGAACGGGACACCTCTGCTTCGGGAAATGCGGGAGAGGCGGAAGCACATGAGCCATGGTGTCTGTTTCGTCAGGATCTTTACCTGGATGGAGCCCAGGCTCCTTTTCTGGTGGTCCACTGGAAACATACGCTGAGCGCGATCCGCATTCTGGATGTCATTCCTGGAGATCAAACGCAAGTCATCGGCAGCAGAAAAGAGGAGACCGGATGAAGCGCCGGTTATCGCAATTCATGCTGCGAATCGGGCGCTTCCGGAGCGATTCGGATCTCGAAGATGAGTTGCGTGTACATCTGGAACTACAGACTGAGGACAATCGCGAGGCCGGCATGCCAAACGTGGAAGCGCAGCGGCTGGCGCGGCTTCGCCTTGGCCGCACACCGGCAATTATCGAGAGAGTACACGATCAGGACTTTATGACAATTCTGGAAAGTTGGTACCGGGATTTTCTTTTCGGTATGCGTGCGATACGAAAGAGTCCCGTCTTTTGTATCACGGCGATTCTGACGCTCGCGCTAGGCATTGGGGCCAACACCGCGATTTTCGCCCTCCTCTACGGGCTTCTTTTGAGGAGTTTGCCTGTCAAGGATCCGCAGCAGCTCGCTTACATCAGCCTTGCGAGCGCTGCCTCGCGGAACAACGGCGCTTCGTTTATTCCGTACCACATGCTGGAGCAATTTCGCCGCGAGCAGCGCTCGTTTTCGGATATTTCCATCTGGGGGCGAGGAGAAGTGTCAATGCTCGACAGCGAGGGCGCTCTCAAGCCTTACAACGTGGGCCTGGTGAGCGGAAATGCGTTTTCGTTATTCGGCATGAAACCCTATGCCGGCCGGTAGATTGCCCCCGACCACGACGATCTACACTGCTCTCCGGGGGGAAGCTCAGACTAACTAACCC
>DAISJE010000273.1:0-6596 GCA_036821665.1 Bryobacteraceae bacterium
AAGATCTGCGTTATGCGCTTCGCCTCCTTCTGAAATCGCCGGCCGTCACCCTGGTCGCGGTCTTGTCGCTCGCGCTTGGTATCGGCGCAAACACCGCGATATTCGGTGTGATCAACGCCTTGATGCTGCGCTCTTTGCCCGTGCAGGATCCACAACGGTTGGTGAGCATTGGAGCCCTCGATCCTGGTCACCCCGAACACGGCCAGGAAATTTCGCTCGCTATGTTCCACGAAATCCAGCAGCAGACCGCTGTATTTTCGGATGTCTTCGTCTGGACCGGCGGAGGAATGCGCAATGTCGACGTAAATGGCGCAAAATACGCTGGAACTGTCGACGGCGCCTCAGGTGACTATTTCGCTGCGCTCGGTGTGCGTCCCATTCTAGGACGCGTGCTCACGCACGACGATGCACCGCTGAATGGGCAGCCTTCGGCGCGGGTGGCCGTGATCAGTTATGGTTGCTGGAAGAATCGATTCGCGAGCGAGCCCAACGTACTTGGCAAAACCATGCGCGTGGATGCCATACCGGTTACGATTGTCGGCGTTTCACCGCCAAATTTCACCGGTATGTTGATCGAGGCCATGCCGGAGGCCACCGTCCCGATTGGCTTTACGCACCGCGAGCTGAAGTATCGCGAAAGCCTCTGGTATACCTGCTTTGGCCGCTTGAAACCGGGCGTTACTATCTCTCAGGCGCGTGCGCAGATTCGCGTGCTCTGGCCCGGTATTTTGAAATCGACGGTATCGGGCCGTTATCACGGCACACAGCGCGCGAACTTTCTTGCGCTCCGTCCAAGTGTTCAGCCGGCAGTGCACGGCCATTCTTTTCTTCGCGACGATCTAGAGAAACCGCTTGAAATCTTGATGGCTCTCGTCGGAGCCGTCCTTCTGATTGCCTGCGTCAATCTGGCGAACCTGCTCCTGGCGCGCGCAGCGGTACGTCAACATGAATTCGGCATCCGGTTAGCACTGGGAGCAGCCCGCTGGCCGCTAATTCGCATGATCCTTATCGAAGCGCTCTTGCTCTCCTGTACGGGCGCTTCGCTCGGATTGTTGATGGCAGGCCGGACGTCGCGCTACCTGCTCGATAGCTTCTGGAAAGGCTATGTTCCGCTCTCTCTCGACCCATCACCGGATATTCGTGTTCTCGCCTTTACGACGACGCTGGCGATACTAACGGGCATATTGTTTGGGATCGTTCCCGCGTGGCGGATGAGCCGTTCCGATCCAGCCAAAGCCCTATCTCAGAGCGCGCGAACAACAGGCGGCCGCATGGGCCGCTTTACCAGTGCCTTGGTCATCGCACAAATTGCCGGATCGTTAATACTTTTGCTTGGAGCGACACTATTCGTGCGAAGCTTACGAAATCTGCAAACCGTAGACCTGGGCTACCGCCGTGATCACCTGCTGCTTATGCAGCTCTTTCCCCAAGCCGGCCGTGACAAAATTCCGAATCGGACCGAGTACTATCAGCAACTGACTTCGCGCCTGTCGCAATTGCCCGGCGTTGCATCAGTGAGCTACGAGCACATGGGGCCAGGGAGCAGCTACGAGTACAAGGCTCCGGTTTCGACCGGCGCCGGTGGGGCGGTTACAAACGCTGTCGAAGAATGGGCCGGGCCCGGCCTCTTCCATACTCTTCAGATGCATGTGCTTTCCGGCCGCGAATTCAACTGGCACGACGACGAGCGCGCGCCGCGTGTTGCGATTATCAGCGACAGCCTCGCGCAAGTACTCTTTCCAAATCAGAACCCGATCGGTCGCACAATGGACGTCAGCGATGCGCCGGAGCATAAGGGTTTGAGAATTATCGGAGTAGTGAATAGCGCCAGCCTCTGGAAATTCGATAGCCATCGACCGCTCGCGGTGTATTTCGCGCTCATGCAGGAACCGCGTTATAACCAGTCCAGCGTACTCATTCGAACATTCACCGATCCAATGAAGCTTGCGCGCCCGGCCGAGCGCGTGTTGACGTCCCTGGGTGACCATTATTCACTACGGACTGAAACTCTCGAGAAGCGTACGGCTGATGTACTCCTCCTTCGACGCATGATTGCAATGCTCGCCTCAGGTTTCAGTCTGCTGGCACTTCTGCTTGCCACCGTCGGACTTTATGGCGTGATGTCGTACACCGTTACACGCCGCACTCCCGAAATCGGTGTTCGCATGGCTCTGGGCGCTATGGGAGGCGATGTATTGCGCATGGTTTTGGCGGCGGTTGTGCGAGTGGTGCTAATCGGCATAGGGATCGCCCTTCCCGTCGCATTTCTCTGCAGCAAGTTCATCAACAGCATGGTCTTTGGAACGTCAGTAACAGATCCCGCCACAATTGCGGTCGCAGCTTCGATTCTTATCGTAGTTGCCGCAATCGCCGGGTTTCTACCGGCGCGTCGCGCCTCACGCGTCGATCCGATCGTCTCTTTGCGCTACGAATAGCGCCGTCATCCTGCGTGTTCCCGCGCCATCTGTCGCCCGCCGACCCTTATAATTGTGGGATGTTGACCCCTACCGAAAAAATCTGGCACAATGGCCGCTTCATACCGTGGAACGACGCGAAAATTCACGTCCTTTCCCACGTCGTGAGTTATGCCAGTTCGGTTTTCGAGGGCATCCGGTGTTACGAGACGAAACAAGGCCCCGCGATGTTCCGTGCTCAGGATCATGCGCGCCGCCTGCTCGACTCGGGGAAGATCTATCGGATGGATATTCCATATTCGATCGATCAACTCACATCGGCGATGTCGGAGACTGTACGCGAAAACAGATTGCGGGCTTGCTATATCCGTCCGATTGCTTTGCGCGGCTATGGCGACGTCGGCGTGCTTCCGCAAAACAATCCGATAGAGACGTATATCGCCTGTTACCCATGGGGCCGCTATTTGGGAGAGGAAGGCGTGAATATAGGCGTCGATGTGTGCGTTTCATCCTGGAATCGCATCGCACCGAATACACTCCCCGCTCTTTCCAAGGCCGGAGCGAATTACATGAATTCGCAACTGATTCGCATGGAAGCGCATATTAATGGTTACGCCGAAGGCATTGCGCTGGATGAAGCGGGCTATGTAAGCGAAGGCTCCGGCGAAAACCTCTTCATAGTTCGCGACGGTAAAGTACTCACCCCTCCGTTGGGCGCATCGGTGTTGCCGGGTATCACGCGCGATACCATCGTAAAAATTGCCGGACAGTTGGGCATTCCCGTTGTCGAAACGATCATCCCGCGCGAACTGCTATACATCGCCGATGAGGTTTTCTTTACTGGTACAGCCGCCGAGGTAACGCCCATACGTTCGGTCGACCGGATACCGGTCGGGCAAGGACATCGTGGGCCGATAACGGAACGGATACAGAAACGCTTTTTCGAGGTTGTGAACGGCGATACAAATGACGAATTCGGGTGGCTCACGCCAATCGCCGGCATTCGCGAACCGGAGCCGGTAGGCGCCTAAAGGCGCACGGCCGGTAAAATCGGAATCTTCCTGACCCTTGCGGCGTCTTCCCGCCTCGACAGTTGGCGGCGTCACAAGGCAAACTGTATATATGTGCGGCATTGCCGGATTTGTCGGCTCAACCGGATCGGAACGCCCGCTGCGCCTGGTCGAAAGCATGCTGCCGCAATTGTCGCGGCGCGGTCCGGATGCGGAAGGACTGGCTACCTGGCCCCACGCGGCACTCGGGCATCGCCGCCTAGCGATTATCGACCTCAGCGAATTAGGCCGCCAGCCGATGGTGGCGGATGACGGCGAAGTCGGGCTTGTCTTTAACGGATGTATCTTCAACTTCGTTGAGCTTCGCGATGAACTCCAGAGAGCCGGCCGGCGGTTCCGTTCCGAATGCGATACCGAAGTATTGTTGCGCGGCTATGAAGAGTGGGGCATCGACAAATTGGTCCCGCGCTTGCGCGGCATGTTCGCTTTTGCGATCTGGGATAACAAGCGCCAGAAGCTTTTTCTGGTCCGCGACCGCTTGGGAGTGAAACCGCTGATTTATGCCAGTCGCGAGCGTGAGATTGGCTTCGCGTCTACGGTTTCAGCGCTGCGTGCGGCCGGTCTCGCTCACGAGATAGATGACGATGCGGTTCTCGAATTTCTGGAGTTCGGCTATGTCACGGACCAACGGTCAATTTACCGGGAGCTGAAAAAAGTTCCACCTGCGGCGATTGTCGAGTGGCACAATGGCGACGTATCGCAACGAACATATTGGACTCTTCCGGAGATAGATGAGTCGCACCACATCACATTCGATGAGGCGGTCGAGGAGGCAGAACGACTTACTATCGAAGCCGTTCGCCTGCGGCTCGTCGCGGACGTACCCATCGGCGCGCTTCTGAGCGGCGGGATAGATTCGACGCTGGTCTGCTGGGCAATGAAACACTTGAACGCGGACGTGAAAGCATTTACCGTCGGCACGCCGGACGATCCGGCCGATGAGAGTTCACAAGCAACCTCCATCGCGAAGAAATTGGGGATCGCGCATCAGGTTGTCACGCTCGGGTCGGCCGAAGCGCCGCTGGAAGAACTTGCCGACGCATATGGCGAACCGTTCGCCTGTCAATCAGCCTTGGGCGTGCTGCGCGTTTCCGCCGCCGTGAAGCCGTTTGCCACAGTGTTATTGACAGGCGATGGGGGTGATGACGTATTTCTTGGTTACCCTTACTTCTACAATGCCTGGAAAGCGGAGCGGCTCGCTCGGCGTATGCCCGCGTTCGTGTCGGCCTCCTGGCGCAGCATCAATCCGCTGCGCGGTGCGACTGGAAAGCTGCGGCGAGCCAAGAATTTTCTCGACTACAGCACGGGAGGGCTAGGCGCCTATACACGCGTCCGTGATGGATTGCCGTTCTTTGAGCGGCATAGCCTCTTCGGAGAAAGGCTGGAAAATCGCAAGCTCGGCCAACGGCAGATAAACGCATCGTTCACTTCGGCGCGCCGCTTGTTATCCGACGTTTTCGCCTATCACAGAAGAACGGAATTCTTGGGCGAATACATGCCCAAGGTCGACGGCGGAACAATGTACTACGCCCTCGAAGCCAGATCGCCATTCCTCGATCACAAGCTGTGGGAGTTCGCCGCCGCATTACCGCCGGCCATCCGCTTTCATGACGGACGCCTGAAATCCGTGCTGCGCGAGATTGTCGCCCGTCGTGTGGATCCTGAGGTCGCTTACCGGCCCAAGCAAGGATTCACGATACCCGCCGAAAAATGGCTCCTTAACCAGTGGCGCGGATCCTTTGAGCGACTCCAATCAAGAACTCAGTTGGAATCGCAGGGTTGGATAAAGCAAGGCCGCATTTCAGCAGAAATTAAACACGCTCTACAGGCGGGCTCGATTGCAAAGCAGCTTTGGTATCTCCTTGTACTTGAGAATTGGTTTTGCCATCAGAGCCGCACCGCATCTGAATTAACGGGAGTCACCGCTGAAATCCGATAATCCGACCTACCGCGAAGCCATGTAAGCCGATGCGCGTACTCGCCTTAATGGAAGCGTACACGGTTACCGGGCCGGCCAAAAATCTGCTGCGCTTCTGCCGCATGGCACGCCAAAGAGCCGCGCAAGACTGCGACATCTCGTTGGTGACGTTTATTCGGCCCGAAAATAAAACTGCCCCTGCATCCAATCGTTTTATCGACGAAGCACGTGCAAGCGGCGTACATGTCGACATCGTGACCGAAGGCAGCCGCTACGATCTCCGCGTCATCCGGCAGCTACGATCTCTTTTTCGGGAAACCGCGCCGGATGTGATTCAGACGCACAGCCTGAAATCTCACTTTTTAGCGCGTCTGGCCCGGCCGTCCGGTTCGCGCTGGATCGCTTTCCATCACGGCTACACCGCGACCGACCTCAAGATGCACGCTTACAATCAGCTCGACCGCTGGTCTTTGCCCGCAGCCGATCGCGTGGTCACTGTTTGCCGGCCGTTTGCAGATGATCTGGCGCGCCTTGGAGTAAAGCGTACCCGTATTCGCATTTTGCCTAACGCAATTGAATGGAACGGCAATCATCCGGTTGCAAGCGCATCGTCGCTACGGCGGCAATGGAACTTATCGGAGAATTCACGTATTCTGCTGGCAATCGGCCGCCTGTCCAACGAAAAGGGTCACGCTCACTTGATCGAGGCGGCACACTTGCTTCGCCGGTCCCGCCCCGAAATCGATTTTCAAGTTGTTCTGGTGGGCGATGGATCGGAAAGAGGGCGGCTCGAAGAGCAGACCGATAGGCTCCACCTTCGCGACTGCATCCGCTTTACAGGGCATCAACCGGATCCCCTGCCCTTCTACGCACTCGCGGACATTTTCGTGCTTCCATCGCTCAGCGAGGGTTCGCCCAATGTATTACTGGAAGCGATGATGACGAAGACGCCTGCTGTCGCATGCGAGGTGGGCGGCGTCCCGGAAATGGTTGAGGACGGACGCAGTGCGCTATTGGTGCCGCCTGCGGCCCCGGCAGCACTGGACAACGCTATTTCCACACTGATAGATAATCCGGAATTGGCACAATCGATTGCGGAGGCCGCCTACGCCGATGCCCGGGACCGCCATTCCCCGGAAGCTTACTACGCAAAGCTCCTCGAAATCTATCGGGAATTGCTTGGCGAGTGAATTA
>DAISJE010000274.1:0-6592 GCA_036821665.1 Bryobacteraceae bacterium
CCGTAAGACCTGGCTGAACAATCTGCAAAACAAAGACGCGGTTCGATGCTTCCTTCTCTTTGGCTTTTACTTCCGGAGTGAGCTGCCGTTTCTCAATGGATTCGGCCGCTGCAGTGTGCTTCGCTTCGGCTTCGGCTAAATCTCCCAATAGCTTGCGGGTCGAAGCGTCGGCGGTGCGTTCAATCGCCAGTTGATAAAAGCGGCGCGTCTCGGACTCCATCGACTCGACAGAGCGGCGTACAGCGTTGGGGCCAATTGATCCAACTAGCCAGACAGCAGGCCGCGAAACGAAGCCCTTCACGTCCTGGCGGCGGATAAGCGGGATATGTTCGCCGAAGCGCGATTGGTACAGCTTGATCAGGCTGGTCCGGTGTTCAGATTCCTCGGCCTGCATTTCTTCGAGCATCCGGGCGGTAGCGGGGTAATGTTCTCGCAGACCTTCTGCAAATTCGCCGAAGATGCGGCCGTCCTCTTCTTCGAGCGAAATGGCGAGGGCAAGTATCTCGCGTTCCGAAAGATCTTTGAAATTCTTTGCCATGCAGCGAAATTACAATTATCTTGCACTAGGGCATTGCAGGGTTGCCGTAGACTAGAGCGAGAACATCTGAAGCGGCAGATTTACGGTTGACTTCCGGCGGCCTGCTGCATTATCGTGGGCGATCCGGCTTAAATCGCTTCTATAAGCTAGGAGCAGTCGATCTCCAGGCGATCGCCCGGCAATCCGCGGTCGGTGGTTTGGTAAGAATTGCGAAAGATGATTTTGATGAGTGTTCACCAAGCATCGCTTGGCTGCCAGGCTTAGCTATGCCGTGGCGCCCGCGGACCAACATGGATAAAATTCAGACCAGCCTGGAATCGACCTTACAAAGTGTCGATAAGGCGGAGGAGTTGGCGCTTCAAGAGGCCGGGAAACTGGGCTTCGATGACGATGAGCAGCATCAAATCGGCATGGCTGTTCGCGAATGCACGGTGAATGCCGTTGTGCACGGCAATCGCTACAACAAGAACAAAAAGGTTCACCTGGATATTGAGCGATCGAGTAGTAGTCTTACCGTTACTATTGGCGATGAAGGGGAAGGATTCGACATGAGTTCCCTTCCCGATCCGCTTTCTCCGGAAAACCTTTTACGCCAGTCCGGCCGGGGCCTGTTGCTTGCGCGGGCTTTCATGGATGAATTCGATCTCCATGCCCGCTCTGGTGGCGGAACCGAAGTTCGCCTGGTTAAGAATGTACAGCAGTCTTGAGTTTTCGATTTTCACGCGTAGCTGATCCACGAAGGAGGCAGAAGTGAGTGTTAAATTGGCATCTCGCCAGGTTGGCGATGTAACCGTAATCGATGCAGCCGGCCGGATTACATTGGGCGAAGGCGCAAGCGCGTTCCGTGACACAATTCGCGATTTAGCGGCCAAAGGGAATAAGAAGCTGCTTCTCAATTTGGCCGAGGTTTCTTACATTGACAGCTCCGGCATTGGCGAGATGGTTTCGGGCTTTACGACGATCACCAATAATGGCGGACACCTGAAGCTTATGGGCCTTTCCAAGCGCGTAAAGGATCTGCTCCAAATTACCAAGCTGTATACGGTTTTTGAGGTGTATGACGACGAGGCCGACGCGGTTCGCAGCTTCAGCCAGACGGGGGCCAGTAAAGCCTTATAAAAACGTAAGATCCAGGCTTATTGAAGCCTAAGATCGGGCGGGTTGAGATAAGTCGTTGCCGTATTCCACCTTCTTATCAGCACATAGCGTGCCAATACAGCCATGCCTGGTTCTGCTTCTCAAAGCGTCGCTCTCCAGTCCGTTGAGCCGCGCACCGTCGATATACTGCTCGCCGATGAATTGACCCTCGTACGGGAAGGATTTGCGGCGTTGTGCAACTCCATACCGAAGTTCCGCGTAGTCGCCCAAGTCGGCACTGCTACCGCGGCGCTATCGGAGATCCGGAGGTTGCAGCCGGCCATTGCGCTATTGGATCTGGGTCTGTCGGATCTGGCCGCTACCGAAGTGATCCGCCGCGTTCGCGAGGAAGGTCTCCGTACCCGGTGCGCTGTCTTCTCGGTGCGTAAAGACCGCAAGACCGTTCTCGAGGTACTGCGGACCGGCGCTTGCGGTTACCTCTTAAAGAGTTCCTCATCCGAACAAATGGCAGAAGCACTTAGCCAGTTCACGCAAGGCGGCATCTACGTTTCTCCCCAGATCGAGGTGATGTCGCTGTTTGGCGAAAGCAACGGCCGAAACCATGCCGACGATCCGTTGGAATCGCTCAGCAGCCGCGAATTTCAGGTTTTTTCGCTCCTTGTAGAAGGCATCCGCGCCAAGGAAATCGCAGCCCGCCTATCGCTCAGCCCTAAGACGGTGGATACGTACCGTTCCAGCCTGATGCGTAAGCTGGACATCCACGATGTCGCGGGCCTGGTAAAGTACGCCATCCGGCGCGATCTAGCCGACCTCCAGTCCTGACGGGCCTTTCCACATGCTAAGCTACTCTTAAAACTGACTTAACTGAAACCGCGCCGGAAGCGTCAGCGACCTTGACCGGCTTGATTTCGGTAATCCGGTTTGAAAGGCAGTAGTACTCGTTGACCCGTCACGAATTAAAGGAATCACTTCAACACGATCAATTTACCGATGCGGTTTCCAGCACGCTGGATTACATCAGCTCCAATCGCGAGGTAGTTACTCGGTGGACAATCGTGGTTGTAATTGTGCTGGCCATCGCAGGCGGGTGGTTCTGGTACTCGCGGCACGAGCGATCGACCCGGCAGCAGGATTTGCAGGCTGCATTTCAGGTTCTGGACGCGCAGGTAGGACCTGCTCCCGCTACAAGCCAGCTCGGTAAGACCTTCCCTACTCAGGAAGCAAAAACTCAGGCGTCTATGAAGGCCCTTTCGCAGGTTATCGCAAAAGATGGTGGAAGCCGCGCAGGGCTCATCGCGCGATATTATTTGGGAACGCTGAAGGCAGCCCAAAACGATACGAAGGGTGCGGAATCCGATCTGAAGGCTGCTGCTGACTCGAAGACCGAGATCGCTCCGCTGGCCAAGATTGCTCTCGCTCGGCTCTACGCAAACGAGAACAAGATACCGGAAGCGCAGGAACTTCTCCGTTCCATCGTGAATAATCCAACGGATCTGGTATCCAAGGCGCAGGCTCAAATCCTGCTTGCCCAGCTGGATGAGACGGCGAACCCGCAACAGGCCAAGAACATTCTGAAGTCTTTGCAGACCCCAGAGCAGCGCCCGGCAGTAAGCCGCGCCGTTAACGATCTTCTGAGTCAGGCTTCGAAGTAACGGGCCGCATGCTGGGCCGGCTAAGACTTGGTCCGCACAGCGCGAGAGGCCGCCGCTATCCCGAACCTGCCCATCCGTACCGAACCGATTTTCAGCGCGATCGTGATCGCATCATTCACTCCCGCGCCTTTCGCCGCCTGGAAGGCAAGACCCAGGTTTTCGCGCCGGATTTATGCGATCACTTTCGCAACCGCCTGACCCACACAATCGAAGTATCCCAAGTGGCACGTACTGCCGCTGTCACATTGGGGCTCAACGAGGAGTACACCGAGACGCTGGCTCTTGCGCACGATCTGGGGCATCCGCCGTTTGGCCATGTGGGTGAGAAAGAATTAGACCGGCAGATGCGCCGCTTCGGATGCTCATTCGAGCACAACCGCCATGCGCTTCGTATCGTGGACGTGTTGGAGGAACGATACGCCCGTTTTGACGGCTTGAACCTCACCTTGGAAGTGCGCGAGGGGATTATCAAGCACTCTCACGAGATCAGCCTGGACGAAGGGCAGGAACTCGAGGATCTTCTTCCGGGACAGCGCCCTCCGCTCGAAGCACAATTGATCGACCTTGCCGACGAAATTGCATACACCACGGCGGATTTGGACGACGGGTTTTCCGCCGGTCTCATCTCGGTTGAAGAGATCGCAAATGCGGCTCCCATTGCTGCTCGTCTCGCCGAACAAGTCGACACGCAATTTCCGGGCGCATCGCCGCGAGTGCGCTTCTGGGAAGTTCAGCGGCAACTAATGAATCTGCTGATCGGTGGACTCATCGAGGGTACCTCGCGGGCTGTCGAGCGCTCCGGTGTGCAGGATCTCGAGGATCTGCGCGCATTGGATTACCGCCTGGCGCAGCTCACGCCCGATTCGGCCGATCTGAACCGCCAACTACGGGCGCTACTGGTCGAACGAGTTTATTCGCATCCCCAGCTTTCCGGCGAGCGCGATGTGGCCGTGAAGAGAATGTCGGAGCTGTTCAATTTTCTTGTGCAGCATCCGGAAGACATCTCGCGCGGTTATAGGGAACATTTTTCCAGCATGCCTGTAGAGCGCGTGGTTTGCGACTACATTGCCGGAATGACCGATGCGTTCCTGATGCGCGTGCACCAGGAACTTTTAGGTTAGCTACTCACGTACCACCGTGCTCGACAACTCCGCTGAACGCACGACATAAAGCTTTTCGACTTGCCGGCAGATTTCTCCGGCCACCCGCTCCGGCTTCTCGTCATCATCGAGATCTACGGTCACTTTGATATACAGATCCACTCTTTGCATCGGCTCTGATTCGATAATAGCCATAGCCGCCGAGCTCGCGCGGCAGCAATGTTTATATCGTTTGTGTAGCTACAGCTATGTAGCTACTATAAGAGAGGATGGGGATTAAGTTCACCTGGAGCCGCGCCAAAGCGAACCGCAACTTGATAAAGCACGGCGTTTCCTTTGAGGCGGCTAGGCGTGTATTTGCCGATCCATATCTGATTGTCGTTGAAGATCGCGAAGACGAACGTGGCGAAATGCGCTATCACGCCGTCGGCTACGGTGCCAAGCCACAGATTTTATTGACCATCACGTTCGTAGACCGATCCACCCATGAACAAGGGATTATTCACTTCATTTCCGCGAGAAAGGCAGATGATTATGAGCAAAGCGCGTACTCCGATCAGTTCTAGAAAAGGGATCAAAATTAGCGAGCACACTAAACGGCTCTACGAGCAACGCGACAAGCGCCTGAATGAAGATCCTGATAGCCGGCCGCTACCTCCCAGCAAATGGGCCAATGCCATGCGCCGCGATGAATTCTTTCGTCCAATCAAAAAACAGACGACCGTTCGCATCGACTCCGACGTGCTAGCCTGGCTTCGATCGAAAGGCCACGGGCATTTGACGCGTATCAACGAGATACTGCGTGAGCGCATGCTTCAGGAAATGGGAAGGCACTGAGGAGCAGGGTGATGCGAAGCATGCGGCGCACGCGGCATCGGCTCTGATTCGATAATAGCCATAGCCGATGCCTGAACCGATATTGTGCAAAATCTGCGGCAAGCGCCGCGCCCGCCGCTACTGCCCGGCCGTACAGGGCGAGATCTGCCCAATCTGCTGCGGAACGGAACGGGAAGTCTCGCTTTCGTGCCCGCTCGAATGCGAGTATCTGCGGGAAGCGCACCGTCACGAAAAGCCGTTGCCGGTATCGGAAAACGAACTGTCGAATCGGGACATTGCCGTAAGCGAAGAGTTCATCCGAACGCATGAAGAGCTCCTGCTATTCTGCGTATATTCGCTAGTCCAAGCCGCGTTACGAACGCCCGGCGCGATTGACGCGGATGTTATGGCGGCGCTCGAAGCGCTGATTCAGACGCGCCGGACCCTCGATTCAGGGCTAGTCTACGAGACCCGTCCCGAGAACAGCGTTGCGGCAGCCGTGCAACGTGCGTTTACTGCTTCGCTTGACGACTATCAGAAACTGAGAGCGGAGCGGGAAGGGTTATCTGCGCCGCGTAATTCGGAGCTTCTGGCGATATTTGTGTTTCTGCATCGCATCGGCCAGCAGAACCAGAATGGGCGGCCGCGGGGACGGATGTTTTTGGACTTGCTGCGACAGATGACACCCGACGTAGGAGTCGAAGAGCGCGCGCCCAGCATCATTCTATAGAGAGATGTTTTCGTACGAAATTACGGAGCCCCGACCGTCAGGGAGGGGATTACGCTGAAGGCCAGATTGCTGAACTGGAAGGAGCTTTCACCGGAAGTTCATCACTTCGAGTTCGAAGTTCCGGGAGTGGAGCACTTTTCGTTTACCCCGGGGCAATTCATTTCCGTTATCGAGCCGGTGGATGGGAAAGAGATTATCCGCCCGTACTCGATTGCCTCGCCGCGTTCCGGCAATCGTTTTTCTCTCTGTCTCAATCATGTCCCGGACGGGCTTGTCTCCACCTATCTTTTTGATCTCAAGCCGGGTGATGAAGTAGACATTTATGAGCCGCTTGGCTATTTCACGTTGCGGCATCCGGGACGCCGCGCCGTATTCATCGCGACAGGCACTGGAATCGCGCCATTCCGCTCCATGCTGCTCGATCATGTGCCACGAACTCAGCCGCATGTCACGTTATTGTTTGGGGTTCGATATGAAGACGGATTGCTTTATCGGGCCGAGTTCGAGAAATTGGCTGCCGAGTACCCGACGTTTCGCTTCATGCCGACGATCACGCGCCCGACGCCATTCTGGACGGGACTAACCGGCCGCGTGCAGTCGCACATCGATGAGGCGCTTGCGCTGCACAGTCCGGGCGAGCTCAAGAATGTCGACGTTT
>DAISJE010000275.1:0-6544 GCA_036821665.1 Bryobacteraceae bacterium
TTCCGGAAGCCATGCCTTCGGCTACCTGGCGGAAATCGGAAATCATCTCTTCCACTCGCCTGTTTCCTATTACACGAAGCGCAAGATGTGGGATGTTGCACCGGGATACGAGACTACGTCCGAGCCGGATTTTTCGAGGCCGGTTACCGTCGAGTGCGTGCTGTGCCATTCGGATCGGCCGCGGCCAATTGCCAACACGCTGAATTCGTATCAATCGCCTCCGTTCGCGCAGCTCGGGATTCAATGCGACCGCTGCCACGGTCCGTCCGAAGCTCATCTCAAAAATCCGGTTCCCGGCACAATCATCAATCCGGCGAAACTGCCCGTTGCGGCGCGCGACAGCATCTGCGAGCAGTGCCACCTTTCGGGCGAAGTGCGCATTCCGAATCCGGGAAAGAGCATTGCCGATTTTCATCCGGGCGAACGCATGGAAGATGTTTACACGGTGTATGTCGTGCCGCACGGCCCAGAGCAGGCGAGCAACGCCAAATCGATCAAAGTTATCAGCCAGGCCGAGCAACTGGCGCTGAGCGCTTGTGCGCGGAATAGCGGCGGCAAGCTGTGGTGCGGTACGTGCCACAACCCGCATGAAACGCCGGCTCAGCCCGCCGAATATTTTCGCGAGCGCTGCTTAAGCTGTCACGGCACGACCTTGTCCGCATCGCATGCCGCGCCTGGCCGCGATTGCGTGGCGTGCCACATGCCCAGCCGCCCAGCGAAAGACGGAGGACATACCGCCTTTACCGACCACCGTATCGCGCGCAAGCCGGACGAGGGAATCGCCGCTCCCGCTCGTGACGACCTGGCCGCTTGGCGCGAACCCGACCCTTCCGTTCAGCAGCGGAATCTCGCTTTAGCGCTCGTCACCTCCGGCATGGAGAATCGCAAACCGAATCAGGTAATCCGCGGGTACAAAATGTTGAACCGGTTGGGGCCGAGTCTCAACGGCGATGCTGCGGGTTTAACCGTTCTCGGCAACGTACTTTTGACCGGCAAGCAGCCGGTCGAAGCGGAGCACGAGTTCGCGAAAGCGCTGGCATTACGTCCCAATTTTGCTCCTTATGAAGTGAACCTGGCAGGCGCAATGCTGGCCGCGGGCGATACTGCGGGAGCGGTACCGCATCTCGAAACAGCCTTGAAACTGGACCCCCTGCTATCGCAGGCGATTGACTTGTTGAGCCAGGCATATTCGAAGCAAGGGCAAGAAGCAAAGGCAAACGATCTCATCGCGCATTACCGCGCCGCAATGGGAATTAGGCCAAACAGTAGGGCGGACCGCCCGGTCCGCTAGCCGACCGCCTGGTCGGCACAACGATATAACCTTTCCTGTATGACGAGACGAACACTTATCGGCTGCTTGAGCGCGGCAGCGGCATCACCGTTACTGAACGCTCAGCACGCGAACCGGCCCAAGGAATGGAATCCCAGGATCGGAGTTCTTGGTCCCTACACGCCTGCCAACGTCGAGTTCGCAAGAGCGCAGGGCTTTGGGAACATGATCCTCGACGGCGGCGAGGGTTCAACCTTGAATATTGGTCATGTCACGGATGCGCAAATCGAACAGATTAAGACCACGCTGCAGAAATCGTCCATGCACGTATCGGCGTTTCAAGTTACCCAAAATCACATCGTGCCCGATCCGCAGAAGCGCGCACGAGAAAACGCATATTTCGTCAAAGCCATCGAACTCGCTGGTAAGCTCGGCGTTCCTTACATCGGGACTGCCTCCGGTAAAGATCCATCCAAACCGTTCCAGCAACAGATCGATGAGATCGTGCGCGTCTACAACGAAAAATACTTTGCGGCATGCGAGCAGAACCGCGTGCGCATTCTATGGGAGCCGTGGCCGGAGGGACCGAATCTGGCGACCAGCCCCGTAGGATTCGAAGCGCTTTTCAAAGGTTTTGGCGACTCGCCGTATGTCGGCCTGCAATACGACCCTTCCCATCTGGTTCGGCAATTCATGGATCCGATTCAGACCGCACGCGATTTTGTAGACAAAATCTACGATGTGCATCTGAAGGACACCGAAATTCTGTGGCCCGTACTGCGTGCCGGCGGCATCAACCCCGTCAACGGTGCTTCCTGGTGGCGCTACCGCATCCCGGGTATGGGTTCCATCAACTGGCGCGAGTTCTTCAGTGTTCTGCAGAATGTCGGATATACGGGTGCGATGAGTGTCGAGCAGGAAGATCCGCTCTATGGCGCCGATGACAATCCAGGCCCTGATTTCAGCGGTGATTTCAAGATGGGCTTCATCATGGCAAAGCGATATCTTGCGCAATACGTTCCTTCAGCATAGTCACGGGCGTGTTGCGCACGGTTTGCCGTGCTGGAGCGAGCTTTAGCTTGCTCTCTTCGAACCATGGGCTGAAGCCCACGACGGCGCGCTACAGCGCACGCCACAATCACCTCACTCGCAGTTGGTACATTTACGAACATGGCTCAACTGCAGAATACGCCCAAAACATACGACGTCGTGATTGTCGGCTCGGGCGCGGGCGGCGGTGTGGCCGCGCAGGTGCTTGCTAACGCGGGAGCCAAGATCTGCATGCTCGAGGCAGGCGATTGGTTTGACTATCGCAAGCAATCAACCATGTTCGAGTGGCCGTACAATGCGCCGCATCGCGCGGCGTCCAGCAAACAGAAGCCCTTTGGTTATTTCGATGCGACGTTGAAAGGCGGCTGGCAGGTAGACGGAGAGCCTTACACGAATGCACCCGGATCGGACTGGCACTGGTGGCGAGCGCGTATGCTCGGCGGACGCACGAACCATTACGGCCGTATTTCGCTGCGCATGGGTCCTTACGACTTCAAGCCGTACAGCCGTGACGGTAAGGGTTTCGACTGGCCGATCACCTATGATGAGTTGGCTCCGTATTACGACAAAGCTGAAGAACTGATCGGCGTGTTCGGATCGAAAGAAGGGCTGGAAAACACGCCCGACGGGCGTTTCTTGCCGCCTCCCGCTCCGCGTGGCTACGAACGCATTATTCAGATGGGCAGCCGGAAGCTGAAGATCCCGTGCGTTCCGTCGCGCATGGCCATGCTGACTCGGCCTCTGAATGGCCGACCCGCTTGTCACTATTGCGGCCAGTGCGGCCGGTCCTGCGGGATCAACGCAAACTTTACTTCGCCCGGCGTGCATATCTTTCCTGCCATGAAAACCGGCAATCTCGAAGTGCGTGCGAATGCCATGGCGCGCGAAGTGTTAGTGGGAAGCGACGGACTCGCCAGCGGTGTCTCCTATATCGATACGAAGACTCGTCAGGAAATCGCCGTTCGCGCCAAAATTGTCGTCCTCGCGGCAAGCTGCTGCGAAAGCGCACGCCTTCTGTTGAATTCGAAGAGTAGCCGGTTTCCGAACGGGTTGGCGAATTCATCCGGTCTGGTGGGCCGTTATCTGATGGATACCGTCGGCTCCGACGTTGGCGGCTTCCTGCCCATCCTGCAGGATCTGCCGCCGCAGAACGAGGACGGTATCGGCGGCATGCACCTCTACATGCCCTGGTGGCTTTATAAAGAACAGCAAGCCGGCAAGTTGCCCTTTGCGCGCGGATATCACATCGAGATCGGCGGGGGCCGTGGTATGCCCGATGCCGGCATCTTCGGCGATTCCGATCGTTATCTGGGCGGCGGCTACGGTCGCGAATTGAAAAAGAATCTCCGGCGAATCTACGGTTGCGAGATTTTCTTCTCAGGCCGCGGCGAAATGATCCCGAACAATGACAGCTACTGTGAGATCGACCCGAACACCGTCGATCAATGGGGCATCCCCGTGCTGCGCTTCCATTTCAAATGGAGCCAGGACGAGATCCTGCAAGCCAGACACATGCAGCAGACATTTCAGGAGATCATCAAGGCGGCTGGCGGGGAGGTTATTTTTACCTCCGGTGAGAGCGATAACTGGGGCATCGCGCCGGGCGGAATGATTATCCACGAAGTTGGGGCGGCGAGAATGGGCGCTGATCCTAAGACATCTGTCTTGAATTCTTACTGCCAGGCTTGGGATTGCAAAAATCTCTTTATTACGGACGCCGCTCCTTTCGTAAGCAACGCTGACAAGAATCCGACCCTGACGATTTCGGCCCTCGGCTGGCGCACCTCCGAATACGTCGCCGACCAGGTAAAGAAAAGAAACCTAAAGGTATAAAGCTCAATACCTTCCCGCTTCCGGAGAAGGCCTATAGTACTTCTGACAGCTTTAGACTATCCCGACATCAACTAAGATGTGGACTGTAGGCATTTTTACGTAATGAGGTTGTATGCTCCAGGGGAATAAGAGAGTATGACCGAACGATGCTGTAACTAGACGGCCTCTTATTCATCCTGCTTCACTTTTATTCGAAAACGAGGAGGAGATAAAGGTTGATGTACGGAAGAAGTAAGATATTGCGCTTAGCACGGGTTTCGAGCCCGGCAATTTTAGCTGTTGTACTTGTGGCAGTTACACCCACGGATGGAAATGCACAAGCGTGGTTACAACAAACTCCGGGGGGGACGGCTCCCACGACGCGTGTTGGACATTCTGCGGCTCTCGATACGAATACCCAGGACATGATCGTCTTCGGTGGTTTGGCCGGCAACACATCATCGCCAGTCGAGTCTAACGAAGTCTGGCTACTGCAAGCGGGTGTAACACCTCAATGGGTGAACAAGACTAGCGCCATAAGTGGAACCCCGCCCGTCGCCCGTGACTCGCAGGCTGCCGCATACGATTCCAATACCGCCACGATGATCATCTTCGGCGGCAAGAATGTCCTCAACTCCTGCTTCGGCGATACCTGGCTGCTGAAAAACGCGACCAGCGCGAATCCTAGCTGGACGCAGGTTGCCGGGGGTCCGTCGGCGCGCTTTGGGGCCAGTGCCGTGTACGACTCGGTATCCAACGAGATGATTCTCTTCGGTGGCGAATGTGGCGGCACTTTCTATAACGACGTCTGGATTCTGAAGAACGCGAATGGTGCCGGAACTCCGAGCTGGACGGGACCGTTCTCTGGTGCAGTTACTGCCCGAGCCTATCATTCCGCCGGCTATGACCCGAATACCAACACAATGACGATCTTTGGCGGACAAAACAGCTCGGCGAATTTGAATGATGCTTGGGTTCTGTCGAATGCGAATGGAACGGGAACCGGTGGAAGTTGGACGCAACTCACCCCCTATGGGGCACTGCCGTCAATCCGATATGCTCAATCGACTGCATACGACCCCAGCCTCAATCGCATGATGATTTTCGGTGGAAACTCAAATGGCACGTTGCTGGATGACGCTTGGGTTCTCTACAATGCAAACGGGATGGGCGCTACGCCCACGTGGGTCCCACTAACCTTCATTGGTTCCGTACCGGGAAGTAGAGGCGAGGCATCGCTCGTCTACGATAGCAATTCCGGAAATGCGCTGCTCTTCGGCGGCGGCGGGAGCACTCCCAATTTTCTAAACGACGTCTGGACGCTTCAAAATGCCGTCGGCATCGGAGTCAATACCTGGGATGGTGGTCGGCCGGGTGACGAGCGCATCACTGGCGATTTTGATGGTGACGGCAAGGATGATTTCGTAGTTTGGAGGCCGAGCAACGGAACCTGGTACATAATTCCGAGTTCGGGTAAATCGCCCATCAGTTCGGGCTCGGTGATTGTCCAGCAATGGGGCTTGCCCGGTGATATTCCGGTTCCGGCGGACTATGACGGCGATGGCCTCACTGATTTCGCCGTTTGGCGGCCATCGACTGGAACTTGGTTTGTCTTGATTTCCACCAGGCTTGGCACCTATCCCGCACCCACCATTCTTCAGCAGTGGGGCCTCCCCGGTGACATCCCGATCGTGGGGGATTTCGATGGTGACGGCAAAATCGATTTCACTGTTTTTCGGCCTTCCACCGGCACTTGGTACGTGTTGAGTTCGGCCAACACGAGTACGTATCCGTTCCCCACCATCCTGCAGCAATGGGGCTTGCCGGGCGATGTTCCTCTCGCCGGCGATTTCGATGGAGATCACAGGACAGATTTCACCGTTTTCCGGCCCTCAACCGGTACCTGGTTTGTACTGAGCTCAGCCCATACCGGTACATATCCGTTTCCGACGATGATGCAGCAATGGGGCTTACCCGGCGACGTGCCTCTCGTCGGCGATTTCGACGGCGATGGGAAGACAGACTTCACGGTATGGCGCCCATACGGCGGCACATGGTTTATGCTGAGTTCCGCCCACACCGGCAGTTATCCAATCGCGACGATCCAGCAGCAATGGGGCTTACCCGGGGATGTTCCCGTTGTCGGTGATTTTAACGGAGACAAGAAAGCCGACATGACCGTTTGGCGGCCTTCGAGTGCTCAGTGGTTCGTGTTGCTTACCGGCGGCCCGAACACGTATCCTAACCCCAATATCCTGCAGCAATGGGGACTTCCCGGCGACGTGCCGTTCTAATCCGGCCCACCAACCTCAGGCTCAACTCTCGTGTTGAGCCTGAGGTTCTTTAAAAAGCTTCAACCGCGTTTCGATTCCACACTGCTAGACTTGTTGCTGAAAACGAACCTGCGAGTCT
>DAISJE010000276.1:0-6540 GCA_036821665.1 Bryobacteraceae bacterium
GTGGGAAAGCCGGATTGCGATGGTGCCTAGACCGCATCCCAAGTCCAGGGCGCGTACGCCCTGGCCGAGCTTGTAACGCTCGACGATGAAAATCGATCGCGGCCTGCGCGCGTACGGCGTGCGGAAACGGTGATAATACGACGCCGCACCGGCGAACGGCGAGGCGTCTAACGAAGCCGGCATTTATTCACTTAATTGCATCACGCCACCAAGCGCGTTTGAATGGATCGTCGCAGTATCGCTTTGCGGTGGTCCAGATCCGGAAGGCGCGACTTTCGATTTCGGGCCGCTTGGACGTCGCAGATTTCCGCCTGGCTCGCTTGGGATTCCAGGCACCTCCCGTGCGGCTGGTCGAAAGCCTACGCCTGCAATGCTGCAAAGCGCGTATTCCGGGCGGTATCGGAAATCAGCATCGTGATGGTGTCCAATTGCTGACCGTCAACGGCAATTTTATACGGCGCTTTTGTCGATGTCGCGAGACCCAAATGCAATCGGTTTTTGATTGGTCCCACAAAAAATGAGGGAATCCGAATCCTTTATTCGGCCTCGACTGGCAAGGAGAAAAAGAACTCTGAACCTCTGCGAACTTGAGAGTTCACCCACAAACGTCCCCCGTGGCGCTCGATTATTTTGCTACAGATCGCCAAACCCATGCCAGTCCCGGGTATCTCCCTCCCGTGGAGACGCTTGAACAGTCCGAAAATCGATTCCCAATGCTCAGGCTGAATACCGATGCCGTTGTCACGCACGCTGAATATCCACTCCTGGGCATTTTTTTGAGCTCGGATCTGCACCTGGGGCGCGGCCTCGGAGCGGTACTTGATGGCATTGCTCACCAAATTCTGGAAAACCTGCACGAGTTGTGCATCATGCCCGCGAACCGATGGCAAGTAATCGTTTGTTACCACCGCCCCGCTTTCCGTGATAGCTGCTTTCAAGTTGTCGAGTGCACGCTTTAGTGCTTGATTGATGTCCACGCTGACTGGTGACTCCGCGCCTCCCGCTGCCTGGCTGTACGCTAGGAGGTCGTTCAGGAGCATCTCCATGCGTTGGACCCCTTCAACGATGTACTTGGTGGAAAGCTCAGCGTCCGCTTCCGAGCCGCCATTGAACGCGCGAAGAAGCAATTGCGAAAAGTTCATGATATTTCGCAATGGTTCCCGCAAATCGTGAGTAACGGCATATGCGAATTGATTCAACTCTTCGTTTGTGCGGCGTAATTGCCGAGCCTGTGCCTGTCGATCTCTCTCATCAGCACGGCGCTCGCTGACATCTCGGAAGACGAGAACGACGCCGGCGATGTCGGCCGAGTTGACGCGGATAGGCGCGCCACTGTCATCGATAGAGCGTTCGTGTCCATCTTTCGTGATCAGAAGTGTATGGTTCGCAAGCCCGACAACAATTCCCTCCCGGAGAACCCTCGTCGCGGGATTCTCGACCGTCCGGCGAGAATCCTCGTTGATGATCTGAAAAACTTCTTCCAGCGGTCGGCCTGCCGCCTCTGCGTTTTGCCAACCGGTCAGGTGCTCCGCGATGGGGTTTAAATAGGTAACCCGCGCAGCATGGTCGGTGGTGATTACACCATCTCCGATACTGCTTAAAGTCACGCGAAGACGCTCTTTTTCTTCAGCCAATTCTGCCCGGACACGTATTTGCTCAGTGATATCACGAGCGACCTTGGAGGCACCGACGATGCGGCCTTGTTCGTCACGTACAGGAGAGACGGTTAGCGATATGTTGACGAGCTTTCCATCTTTTGCTTGGCGGACCGTCTCGTAATGATCGATCCGCTCCCCGGCTTTGACGCGCTCCAAAATGCGAGGCATTTCGTCAATGCGATCGGGCGCCGCGATGATAGCGATGGGTTGGCCAATCATCTCGTCTGCGGAATAGCCGAAGATGCGCTCCGCGCCCTTGTTCCAGCTCGTTACGATGCCATTCAGGTCTTTGCTAATGATTGCGTCATCGGAGGACTCTACGATTGCCGCGAGGAGCCGCCGTGTAACTTCCGCGCTTCGGCGCGGCGTAACATCCCTGAAAACGAGTACGGCACCCTGCAGTTCGCCGTCCTCGCCCCGAATCGGAGCAGCGCTGTCGTCAATTGGGATTTCCGTCCCGTCTCGGGCGACTAAGACCGTGTGATTCGCCAGTCCAACGATAACGCCATCGTTTAAGACCTTAATAGGCGGGCTTTCCACCTTGCGACGAGTAAATTCATTCTGAATGTTGAAGATCTCGTCAATGTGCTTGCCAATGACTTCCGCTTCGGTCGCTCGCAGTAGTGAGAGGGCTACCTGATTAACGAAGACAATGCGGCCGTCCGCGTCCGTTGACATGACGGCATCACCGATGCTGGCTAACGTCGTCCTAAGATATCGATCGAGCTGCTTCGGCATAGGCTTGTTCTCCGGATGAGCGCTGCTCAAACGGATGCCTCGTCAGAAACAGTACTCTTTTGATTGAACTTTTCATTTACTTGATCCACCCAACATCGATTTCACGTTTTCGGCGACCTCACGAAGAAAATTGTCCAGGCCACTTGGTTTCTGAACATAACGCGCGCCGTTGAGGAGTTCGACACGCTGTTTGTCCGCTGGAGAGGGTGAGGACGTGAACACCATGATGGGCGTGCCAACGTACGCTGGGCGATACAGAATGTTCCGCAAAACTTCCAAGCCGTCAATTCGTGGAAGAGCGAGATCGATGATGATCGCATCCGGCGGATTTTGCATCTCGGGTGAATTGAGGAGGCGGACGGCATCTTCTCCGTCACTGCACACGGTTACTTCTGCGGGGATGTTGTTCTCTTGCAGAGCCCTTTTGATGAGGAAAACATCAGCATCGTTATCCTCAACTATCAGTAGACGTGGGGGCATGTCACGAATGGCATTGCCTCTGGCCCAGGGCACAGGTACTCTGGGACCCAGCGCGCTTTCAGTTAATGGTTAGTTAAATGTACCATGGCACGTCGAGGTGGCTGCGACATAGCTCCATCGATACCTTCGCTCGATTGATTGCTGCGATGGAGGCGGAAGCGAGGCGTCGATGGTTGCCGAAGCAGTCAGCAACGGAGTTCAAGCATTTCGGGATGATCGCACAAAGAACGCCCGCCACACGCTCGCGTTTGTCATCGCCGCTTTGATGCTTAGGCTGGCCACGACCGCGCCATTTTGAAAAAAACCCTGAACAGAACGATCCCCAAAGGAATATCAGTTCAGGGAAACTGATGATCGTTGCGCTAAGCCGGAATTTTCGAGGAAAGCCCCGGTGGAACAGTTTGACGGGCTGGCTTTTAGCCGTTTTTCTACCGGCTTTGGCATTCGCACAGAACAACACCGGCGAGCTACGCCTTGCGGTGATAGACAACAGTGGTGCCGCCGTGTCGGCAACCGCCGAACTCGTAAACGAGGCAACCAAGACGCAACAAAAGGTCGAGTTGGCCGACAGCGGCCGATACGCATTCAAGAATTTTCCATTGGGCGATACGCGGTTTCTGTCAGCAAAGCCGGGTTCAGCATTTCATCGGAGCTGATCGAAATCCGTTCGGCTGTTCCTCGCAATTTGGAAATTGAATTGGCCGTTCAGCCCGTGCAGACGTCTGTGGAGGTTAACGATTCGGACACTTTGCTCGACACGGAACGAACGGCTGTAGCCTATTACACCGGTTCGCGCGAGATTTCGGAACGAACCGTGAGCGTGCCGGGCCGCGGTTTAATCGATCTGGCGGTTCTGCAGCCTGGATGGACTGTGAGCTTTCGGCAGGCGTGCGTAAGGTGGCGAAAATGGTACTGGGAGCAGGCGATGACGTGGGTGCGTGTAGAGTCGAGCGTCTTCCTGGTGGCTGCATATGACGAAGGTAAGCAGGACCTCTATCTGAGATTTCGGAGCGGTGAGATTTATCGCTATTTCGATGTTCCTGAGCAGAAGTATCAGGAGCTTCTCGCAGCGGACTCCAAAGGCGGTTACTTCAGGGAAAACATTCTGGGGCAGTTCGCTTACGAGAGGATGCATAAAGCTTGGCGTGCTGCAAGCTGAGCTATTTCGTTCGCGGATGGGTTTGGGCGAGGACGCGACGCACGGAAGTACGTCCGATCTGCAGCCGTCGCGCAATCTCGGCTTTCGCCACACCAGCGCGGTAAACCGCTGTGTCTTCCAGCCGTTTGTGGCCGAGCAGAACTTGAATCATCCGCAGATCGGCGCCCGCCTCGAGCATGTGCGTCGCATAGCTGTGCCGAAGTGTATGTGGGCTGACGCGCTTGCGAATCCCGGCTTCGCGGGCTGCTTTCTTGCACAACCACCAGATCACCTTGTCGCTGACGGGTTGGCCCGCGCGCGTTTCGTAATCGCTCGGGAAGAGATACGTCTTCGGCTTTTTCCAGCGCCAGTACTCGCGCAGAACTTCCAGCAGCTTGCCGCTGAGCGGCACGTCGCGGTCATGGCTGCGGTACTCTCTGAATAATTACGTCGCTGGAGTTCCTCCAGCATCTGTTTTCGTAAATGGGTCACAAGATCTCCTTGTGGCCCTAGGATTACGAATCGGTCTGCCCAGCCATGAGCGGGACGCGAACCGGTTATTCCAAGGTTGCCCACTCAGCTCGCGCGCGAACTGAACAAATGCTGATCCACCCGCACGCGTAGCGTCCGCCGCACGAGCGGCTTAGTTCAAACCGGCTTCTCGGAAACTGACATCGCGAAAGATAGATTGCGGTACTCGTGCGTCGGCTCTCTGATCGACTCGCCGGGATGTGTTGAATCGCCCCTGAGAAGTGGGGGTAGATCCTCAGAGCAAGTGTTGGCGATCTCGCGATATTCTGGGGATGAGGTCTAGTTGAGTTCGCAATTTGTGCCCGCCGATAGCGAGGCGAAACTTTGGGCGCGTCTCATGGAATCCCAACCCGATGATATTACGCCGGAGGTTGCGAAGTATTTTCTTCGGTTGGGGTTCAATGAGGAGGATCAAATCCGGATGCGGGAACTTGCGGATAAAGCTGAAGAAGGAAACCTGAGCGATACAGAAGCACGCGAATTCGACACGTACCTCCACATTGGAAATCTGCTCGCGGTCATGCAATCCAAAGCTCGGCTGGCCCTGCAAGGGCATGACTGGGTTCAACGCAGTCGGTGAATGCGAGTTTAGTTGGGCGCGTCTGGCAACGCGCCGGAAACCGATGCGAGTACTGCCAGATGCCCGCCGATTTCTATCCACCTGGCTTTCACGTTGATCACATCATTGCTCGCCAGCACGGCGGGGCTACAGACTTGGGCAACCTCGCGCTTGCCTGTTTGCACTGCAATCGGCATAAAGGGCCGAATCTCGCTGGCATAGATCCGCTCACGGGGAACGTCACTCCCCTGTTCAACCCCCGGCAAGATCTATGGTCCGATCATTTCGAATGGCGAGAGGCAGAGCTGGTTGGGAAGACTGCAATCGGACGGTGCACAATAGCTGTGCTTGCGATCAATGCTTACGATTTTCGAACTGTTCGTGAATGGCTGAAAAAGGAGAATTGTTTTGGCCTAGACTGAATAGTTCTGGTCCAGGAGTAATGCCCCTGCTTCCAAACTGTGCCAAAACTGTGTCCGAACCGCACGTTGTCCAATCAGTGGGGTTGCTGTTTTGAGCGGAAGCAGATTCCCCAGTTTGTTGTAAATGTTAGGATTTCGCGAAAACGGATGGAGCGTTTGGAGCCGATTTTTCTCCCTTCTAAGCAGGTGGCCGCTGGTTCGAGTCCAGCCGCCCCTACCAAACTTCCTGTCTGATTTTTAAAGGACGTATTCGATTTCTTTTACTTTGCCGGCTCGCCATCCGGGATCGTGATGAACCGGTTGCGCGGACACTCTCCGTGGCACGCGAACCGTACGTCGCACTCACGGCAGCAGTATTTGCAGTCCAGGTTGCATATAGCGCCTGTGGGCTTGGATAGAAGGTGAACGGTCGAGCCTTCGTAGCCATGTTCTGCTTCATGGTTTGCATATCGCACACCGGCAGCTCAGGCTGCCGGTCCTGAATGTATCTACTGGTGTGCCATGGCGAGTTGCAGACGATCTTCGGGTGAGATGAGGTGATCCAGACTCACGCTATCCTTGCCGAGGTCGATCTCGACCCAGTTCACTTCGCCGTTGAACTTCTTGTCCGCCGGATAGTCGTAGGTTACGGGTGAGCCAAAGTCGTCGCCCACATCGCAGGTCTCGTCGGCAGAGAAGATCAAGGGCTCGGTGTGATCCACTCGGCCCTCGCCCGCTCTCTTCCCGTCCACGTACAGCGTGACCGTGCCGCCCTTTGCCAAACCTCCGCCGTCGTAAGCAAACTCCATCCGCACTTGGTGCGTCCCCTGCGGGATAGGCAGTGTGCCCTCAGTCGTATACCGGTCCACGCCATAGAAGTTGTAATGGAATTTCGGCTTGCCGTCCTTGGCGTAGAGACTCCAGCCGCCGATAATTCCGCCCAACGCAATGATGACGCCTTCCGCGCCGGATGGCGGGACGACCACCTCCGCCGTGATGGAGTACGACTTATTCTTGGTGTTGACGATTGAGCCT
>DAISJE010000277.1:0-6520 GCA_036821665.1 Bryobacteraceae bacterium
GGAACCTGGCAGGCGGATTTTGGAGCGGCGGCCGACATTATAGGCAGAAGGCTGCGGCTTAACAACATTGTCTTTACGGTTATCGGGATTGCCCCGCCCCGGTTTATCGGAGTCAATGCGATGTTCGGACCCGACCTTTGGATTCCGGCAGCCATGGCTGAACTGCTGCAACCCAACGAAATGCAGGGCGCGTTGGAGGACCGCGGCAAATCCGTTTTCGAAGCCGTGGGACGGCTTAAATCCGGTGTAAGCCGGTCCGCGGCTCAAGCAAACACAGTGACACTTGCAGCCGATCTGGCTCGCGAATATCCGGCAGCCGATGAGGACCGCACCGCAGTAGTACGACCCATCCGCGATGTCTTGTTCAACACCACCATCGGCAGCTTTGCGCCGATCCTATTCGCGAGCGCCGGATTGTTGATCGTGGTGGGAATTGTTCTGTTGATCGCCTGCTCGAATGTGGCGAATCTGCTGCTTGCACGCTCCGCAGCGCGGTCTCAGGAAATGGCCGTCCGTCTGGCAATGGGAGCCAGCCGGTACAGACTCATACGCCAGCTTCTCACCGAGAGTGTATTGCTGGGATTGCTCAGCGGCGCGTTGGGAATTTTTATCGCATATGCAGGACTGCACGTCTTGTTCGGCGCTTTTCCTTCATCGGCAAACTTCCCCTCACCGAAGCTAGACGCGACTGTTTTTGTCTTTGCGCTCTTGGTTTCGCTGGTAACCGGATTGCTCTTTGGGACAATTCCGGCCTTTAGGGCTTCCCGCGCGAACGTTGCCGAAGCACTGAAAGACGAGGCTCGCACGATGGGGAGAAGTCGCCGAAAAGTCACATTGGCAAACGCCCTCCTGATAGGCCAGGTTGCATTTTCGTTTCTCCTATTGATCACTGCCGCGTTATTCTTGCGAAGCATCGGACGAGCATACGACATTGACCCAGGCTTCCAGACTGCGCATCTTGCAGTCTTCATGACCAACCCCGGGCAAGCAGGATATGGGCAAGCACAAGCAGAGGCATTCTATAAAGATGTTCGCCAGAACGTTGCCAGGCTTCCAGGCATTATGTCTGTCTCGTGGGCCGCGAATCTGCCGCTGTGGGCGAACAGCGTGAATGGATTAGAAGTGGAGGGCCACCAGCAACGGTCACGAGCAGACAAAATTGCGGCGATCGTTAATACCGTCGATACCGATTATTTCGAAACAGCTGGCGTACCAATTGAGAGCGGGCGTGAGTTCACGAGCCTGGACCAGAAGACGTCGACGCCAGTAGCCATCATCAATGAGAAGATGGCGCATGACTATTGGCCGCGCGGAGATGCATTAGGAAAGCGCATTCAGTTGCCAGGCGAAAAACAGATGCGACAGATTATAGGAGTCGCTAGAACCGCCAACTATACGAATTGGGCTGAACCACCGCAACTGTGTGTATACGTGCCTCTGAAACAGAACTATAGCGGCGTCATGACTTTGTTTGTGCGTACCCAGGGAGACCCGCAACGGATTCTGATGCCGGTCCAACGAGAATTGCATACTGCCGCCCCACAAGTTCTAATCAGCGGCGTGCTCACAGGGCCTGAAATTATCCAGCGAGGTTTGTTCTTTCCGCGCATTGGTGTGGTGCTCCTGAGCGTGTTTGGGTTGCTGGCGCTCGGGCTGGCGAGCATTGGCTTATACGGGATACTGGCATATTCAGTCAGCCAACGCAAACGCGAGATCGGGTTGCGCATGGCTCTGGGAGCCGCACAAACAACCGTGCTGCGGCTTGTTTTGAAACAAGGGATGTCGCTCGTCGGGACCGGCGTATTGATTGGCTTTTTGGCGGCACTAATTGCGGGGCAACTGCTGAGCAAAACATTGTATGGCGTAAAACCGAGTGATCCACTCAGCATAGGGGGAGCGGCAGTAGTACTACTGATAGTCGCCGTGCTGGCGTGTTATTTACCGGCACACCGTGCAAGCCGCGTTGATCCGCTAGTTGCCTTACGTGAAGGTTAGGCGCCACGTGCAGTATTCCGCAGCGTGGCCGACTCGGCCCCAGGACGCCTATCGCCTGACTTCTGCGGGCATCAAACCGATAGTAGTAGGCACGCCTTCGCCAAGCAAGCGAGACCGAAGGGCTACCAAGCTCTGTAAACCCGTCAGAATCTGTTCGATTTTGATTTCCACACGCCATGAAGAGTCGTGCCCTGACGTGCAGGCAATCACCTCACCCAAAAACATCGCATCGTTATATTCGACGCTTACAGCAGTCGAAGCCGCTAGCCGCTGACCGGCTTCGAGAAACAAACGCTTCCCGTTCATACCTTGAAAGGTGCAAGGGACCGAAGTTCTAGCCTCGCCAGCGACGCTGGCAACCTGTATAACTGCGGGTTGTGGTCGAGTTTCAAATGCGGGGGTCACACCGATCTCATCGACAGAAGCCGAAAATACATGAGATTCGGGGGGTAAATAAAAAACGTTAGAAGCGCCACTCAACTAGCAGCCAAAGGGATACCCCAACTACCATGGGTAGTAAGACCTCCAGCCACATTCGCCAGGAGCTAAGTTCCAGCCAGCGTTTCTGGACCGTTGGGGTTTCATCGCGTTGCCGCGAACGGAGTACCTCTACGAGCCGGCACTGTATCTCACTCGAACGCCCTTGCAAGGCCCGTACCAATTCTGCCCGGCCTCTCTTGTCTGCAATGAGAATAGTGGCGGAATTCATCCCGCGAGTGGATTCCACGAGCTTCTGCCGCAACGGAAACGGAACGTCTTCAACGGAACGGTAGACACGAGTTTTTTCGCCCATCGCGATAAAGATCGTCGAACTCCTGGCTGTTAATTGCGGCATCTTAGAACCTCAAGTATCTTACGATCCGGCCACCCGCAGCAGCGGCTCCGGACGGGAGCTAATCTTATCTCCCGCATGATCCAGCGTGACCTGAATGAAGCCTAAAGCCGCTTTGGAGAGCGATTTGTCGCGGCGGTAAATAAGGCCGACCTTTCGAATCATCGGCTCCGGACCCAGCGCCACTGCGGCCAATCTGCCTTGTTCCTGCTCCTCCCTGCAATGAGAAGCAGCCAGAAATGAGACGCCCAGATTAGCCATGACAAAATGCTTAATCATCTCGGTCGAATCCAGCTCCATCGAGACATTCAGCTCTTCAACAACAGGATCAAGCCAGCTATTCAAACGAGCTCGCGTGGTGCCGCTTTTCGGCAACAATACTTGCTGGCCCAGCAGGTCTTTTGGGCCCACTTGTTCGTAAGATGCGAGTTTGTGGCCGGCCGGAACAAGCAATTTAATTTCGTCCGAGTAAATTTTCGCGACTTCCAATTTTCTTTCCTGAACCGGAAGCTGGGTGAACCCGAAATCCGCCTGGTTGTCCAACACGGCCTGGACAACGCGGGTCCCATACGAGCGATCTACGGATAACTGTACATTGGGGAATTGTTTCTTAAATTCCGCAAAAACGCTGGGCAAAACGTAGATGCAAGTTGCTTCATTCGCGGCGATGACCAACTCGCCTCGGGGCACCTTCTCGAGCTCATTGATTGCATCCTGGGCCCGGCGCCGCAATGCGAGTATCTGCTCAGCGTGTTCGGCGAAAATACGCCCGGCAACTGTGAGAGAAATTCTGGTGCCAAAGCGCTCGAAAAGCGTCGTATTTAGCTCCTGTTCGAGTTGCCGGACTTGAGCACTGATAGCCGGCTGCGTACGGTAACACGTTTGAGCAGCCTTGGAGAAGCTTTTCAATCGAACGATCTCAAGGAAAGTGTGAAGCTGGTCGAGATCCATGCAGCCTGAGACAGCACAACCGGCGTTCCACGGAGAAGCCGGTCGAGTCCAAATTGTACCAGTACGAGGAGCGCGTTTAGGAAGTCCACCAATATTTCCGCCAGAACAAAAATACGAGGATTCTATTTGGTAAGCTGAGAATTCCAACCAGCGGCCAGGTAGCTCAGTCGGTAGAGCGCAGCCCTGAAAAGGCTGGCGTCGGCGGTTCGATTCCGTCCCTGGCCACCATTTAAAATCAGTAACCTAGACTGAATTCGAACCGGCGCATCGTGGTTCGCCGGTAGGTGCACGTCTGAGAAGTCCAGATCCTGGGTAATCAGGAACCGGCGGCCGGACTGGGCTGCTTGCCAAACTTCGTTGTCATCTCTTCCTGTTAAATGCTCGGTGCGTACAGTATCAACGTTGTGCCCTAGCAACTGGAGTTCGACGACCAACCGCTCCGGCAAATTTTCGTCGAGCTTGATGTTCACCGTTTGACGGGCAATTCGGCTAGGGGCAAGTCTTCCTGAGCTGATGTCGCGACAAACGCGATGGCTGCCCGCACGTCTTCTCCAGAAAGCGTCGGAAAATCGGCTAGAATTTCGGCCGTCGTGGCGCCTTCTGCCAGACTGGCAAGGACTGTCCTCAGCGTCACTCGTGTACCCCTAAAAATTGGTTCACCACCGACAACGTGTTGATCCCGAACGATCCGCTCGTGATAGTTCATGGCCGTCAACATTGTAACGCCTTAATTCACCTTCGGCGTTTCAACCACCATTCCCAGGCCGTCCAGCAAGCTCCACGTCGCGCGCTGATAGTTGATATAAGCCTCCTGATAAGTCACGTACGCATTTAAGAGCGCGGTCTCAGCGCTGGCTAAGCGGGTCTGCGAATCCAGCACTTCAAACGCTGTGATCGTGCCAAGCTGATACTTCTGCTGTTCGGCCTCGACGTTCTTGCGCGCCAGGTCGCGTGTTTCGGTTGCCGCACCGATCGAGGCCTCGGCCAGTTCGATGCCATCGATAGCTTGCCGCACATCGAGAATGATCTGCTGCTGGGTCTGCCGTTTTTGATATTGGTCATGCGCTTTGCTCACAAGCGAGGTCGCGAGGTTCGCCTGGGCCGTGCTGTTGCGAAATGGGAAAGTAAGCTGGACGCCGAATCCGTAGCTGGGAAAGTCAAACCCTAACACCTGCCGCAGCGTCTCCGTGAGTCCCGGATAGGGTACGTTCGCAGGAAGCCCTATCAGGCTGCCGGTCGTAATCTGGTTCAATCCCGGACCGGTGGCCCCGCCTTGCAGCGAAAGATCGACACGCGGAAGCAGCGCATCGCGAGCTATACGCGAGTTGAGATTATCGACTGTAATCCTTTGGTCGGCGGCTTTGCTTTCCGGACGAACCTGCATCGCTTTCGTGACGGCTTCTTCAAATGGCAGGATCGCCGATTTCGAGGGCAGCGCGGCCGCATCGTCTTCTAAAACAATGTCGGTCGCACGCAGTTGGGGCGTCAGGTCGGCGCCAATCAGGCGGCGCAGGCCGTCCAGATCAGCCTTGTACACATATTTGGCTTGCACCAAATCGCGATTCCGTTCCGCGACCTGCGTCTGCGACTGGTAAATGTCGAGCTTTGCCAAAGCTCCCAGGTCAAGCGCCAGCTTATCGTGCTCGTAAGATTTTTGTGCCAGCGCCAAGGTTTGCTGCAATACGACGATATTGTCGCGTGCCTGAATGGCGTCCCAATACTGTCGCGCAGCCGCGGCAACGGCGGTTCCGATACTGGCTTCACTCTGTTCCGAAGTAATGAGCAGCTCCGTTCGGGCAATCATGAGCGGCCCTCTATTTTGTAAGTTAGTTCGGTTTTGCAACAGCGGCTGCGTGATCTGAAAGTTGAGCGCGCCGAAGAGCGCAGGAGACGAAAACCCGTCGCCCGAACTGCGGTTTAAAGAAAAGCTCGAAGTAACGGTTTGGCCGGTGGGGAGTAACTGCGTATAGTTAATGATCGAGTTTTGGGACAAGCTGTTGATGGTTTGCGGCAAAGTAACACTCGTGCCGGTTGGTCCGCCTGACCCGCTGGTATTGCCTTCGGTACTGCCGCCGCTGCCACCGAAAAAACTGCCGCCGCCAAAGAACAGCGGCTGGACCGAACGCAGCGCATTAAAGCCAAGCCCTAATGTTGGATCGAACGGCGCTTTGGCCGCTGTGATTTGATAAGCAGCCGTATAGACGTCGAGACGATTTAGTTGAATATCCGGCGAATTTTTTAAGACTAATACAAGGAAGTCTTTCAGATGAAGATGCAGCTTCCCATCCGACATGCGATCCGAGAGTCCCTGAATATCTTTCACCTGCACTGTCTCGGCATTAAAACGGTGATTGATGTAATCGTGCAGAACGTTTGCGGCCGGCAAATGCTGGGCTGCTGCTAATGTGCAGAAGAGAGACAACCAACGCAGACGCCATTTGTAGGGCGGACGGCCTCGTCCGCGCCGGGCCGCCTGGCTCCCAGGCCGCCTCCTGACTTTGGACATTTGTGGCGCACGATTCATCGTGCTGGCGGGTAGTTCACTGCCCGCTAGCCGACAGGCGAGAGCGCCTGTCCCAGGACTTTGGACATTTCCCCTTGGCTGTTCTTGGTAGGGCGGACGGCCTCGTCCGCGCCGGGCCGCCTGGCCCGGGTCTGGTTGTTCTTGGTGGCGCAGCCCGCTACTCATACCGCAACGCCTCTATCGGGTCGAGCCGCGATGCCTTCTGCGCCGGATAGTAC
>DAISJE010000278.1:0-6516 GCA_036821665.1 Bryobacteraceae bacterium
CACGAACTCTCAACCACCCGTGTTTCCTGCTATCCGAATGCCGGACTTCCCGATGCGGAAAGCGGTCAATATCTGGAAACGCCCACAAGTCTCGCCGCGCAGCTCGAACGTTTTATCGATCACGGCTGGCTGAATATTGTGGGCGGGTGCTGCGGAACGCGCCCGGATCACATCCGCGCACTCGCGCAGATGGCCGAAGGCAAGAAACCGCGCGAGGTCAAACGGTCGAGTCACCGGACCTATTTCTCAGGAATCGAATCAGTCGAGGCGGAGGATAGCAACCGCCCGTTGATTGTTGGCGAGCGTACGAACGTGATCGGCTCCCGGCTGTTCAAAAAAATGATCGCCGAAGAAAAATGGGAAGAGGCAACGGAGATTGCGCGATGGCAGGTCCGCAACGGCGCTCACGTTGTGGATGTCTGCCTCCAATCGAGCGATCGCGAAGAATTGAACGATATTCCGGTGTTCTACGAAAAGCTCATTCGAAAGATCAAAGCGCCGGTAATGATTGATACGACCGATCCGCACTCTGTTGAACTTTCGCTTACGTATTGTCAGGGAAAGAGCATTATCAATTCGATCAATCTGGAAGATGGCGAGGAGAAATTCGAACGCATCTGTCCTATTGCTCGAAAGTACGGCGCGGCTCTTGTCGTCGGGTGCATTGACGAAGACAAGGTTCAGGCACAGGCGTTCACACGCGAACGGAAACTGGCAGTTGCGCAACGATCTGTCGAACTTCTGACGACGAAATACGGCATTCCGCCAGAAGATATCGTCATTGATCCGCTCGTCTTCCCGTGCGCAACCGGAGATGAGAACTATATCGGCGGCGCAGTCGAGACGATCGAATCAATCCGGCTCATCAAGCAGCAGATCCCGTATGTCAAAACCATTCTCGGAATCTCGAACATCTCCTTCGGACTCCCGGCTGCCGCCCGGGAAGTGGTCAATTCTGTTTTCCTTTACTACTGCACCAAGGCCGGTCTCGATCTCGCCATCGTCAACGCCGAAAAGCTCGAGCGTTTCGCCAGCATTCCCGAAGAGGAGCGGCGTTTGGCCGAGGCTCTGCTGTTCAATACGCCTCCCGTCGATGTAGCCGCCGATCATCCCAGTGCTGCCTTACTCGAAAACGTTCCGGAAGATTGGCGGTTGCAATCCAGAGACCAAAAGATCGCAGTCAATCAAATTCACATCGCGGCGATCTCGGAACATTTCCGCGGTGCGACGGGACGGCAGAAGAAAAAGACATCGGATCTACCGCTGGATGAGCGCCTCGCGAACTACATTATCGAAGGCACGAAGGACGGGCTGATTCCGGATCTGGAACTGAAATTAAAAGAAGGGGTAGCCCCGCTCGATATCATCAACGGCCCGCTGATGACAGGTATGGCCGAAGTTGGACGCCTGTTCAACAACAACGAACTGATAGTCGCCGAGGTGCTTCAGTCGGCGGAAGCTATGAAAGCGGCCGTAAGCTATCTCGAACAGTTCATGGAGAAATCGGCCGCATCGGCACGCGGAAAGATCGTGCTGGCGACCGTTAAGGGCGATGTTCACGATATTGGCAAGAACCTGGTGGAGATCATTCTCAGCAACAATGGCTACCAAGTCGTCAATCTCGGCATCAAGGTTCCTCCAGAAGATCTAATCAAAGCCTACGAGAAACATAGCCCCGATGCCATCGGCCTTTCAGGGCTGCTCGTGAAGAGCGCGCAGCAAATGGTGATTACGGCAGGCGACCTGAAAGACGCTGGAATCGACGTCCCACTGCTGGTGGGCGGAGCTGCGTTATCCGAAAAGTTCACGAAATCAAAAATCGCGCCCAGCTACGAAGCGCCAACGCTTTACGCGAAAGACGCGATGACCGGCTTGCGCCTGATGAACGAACTCATGGATCCGGAAATGCGCGAACGGATCTTATCCCAAGGAGTTGTTCGCGAAACATTGGCGGAAGCGCCTGCTGCGGAGCAGGTTACGGTTCCGTCCGGAGAGCGGCGGAGTCCAAAGGTTCGCAACGATCTTCCAATCCCACCAGCCCCCTATCTGGACCGCCGAATCCGCGCGATTCCACATCTAAGTGAGGTCTGGAGCTACATCAATCCGTTCATGTTGTATGGCCGCCATTTAGGGTTCAAGGGTAATTTCGAAAAACTGCTGGCCGAACGCGACCCGAAGGCGCTGGAGTTGTTCCATAACGTCGAAGACGTCAAGCGAGAAGCGGCTACTTGGATGAAGGCTCGGGCGGTCTGGCAGTTCTTTGAGGTGGAGCGGGAAGGGAACACCCTTCACCTGTTTACGCCTGGATCGATTCAACCGGTGGAAAGCTTGCACTTCGGGCGGCAGGCCAAGTCCGACGGGCTATGTCTAAGCGATTATGCGCTGGATCCGCAAGACGGCCGCCGCGATCATATTGCGCTGTTTGTTGTGACGGCGGGCGAAGGAATTATCGAGCGTTCCGAGGAAGCGAAATCGCGAGGCGAATACTTCAAGGCGCATGCGCTTCAGGCCTTGGGAATCGAGACAGCCGAAGCTTGTGCGGAATGGCTGCATCGCCGCATTCGCGAAGATTGGGGCTTCCCCGATCCTCCGACGATGACGATGCAGGAGCGCTTTACGTCCCGCTATCGCGGGAAGCGCTACAGTTTCGGGTATCCGGCTTGTCCGAATTTAGAGGACCAGGCGAAGCTGTGGCGGTTACTCCGGCCCGAGGAGATCGGCGTGCAATTGACGGAAGGTTTCATGATGGAACCCGAGGCTAGTGTTTCGGCGCTCGTGTTTCATCATCCGGACTGCGCCTATTTCAGCGCGGCTGAGCAAAACGAACCGGCGTACGCGTAGGGACGGTAAACTGAAGTTCACCGCTGCACGCTGAAGCGCGCGCCACAAAGACCGGCGCTCATTTCTTATCGTTTTGCAGGAGCCAGGATCTCGACTGTCGGAAAATATGTGCGGTAGCGTGTTATGTCTCGCGTGAGAAGCGCGAGATGTTCTATGGCGGCGTGGGCCCCGATATAGAAATCGGGCAGAGGTGAGCTTCGCAGACCTCCTCTTCGCCGGTACTGCAGGAAACATTTGCCGGCCAAAAAGCCAGCCGCCCAGGGAAGCGATTGGCGTTGATACAAGGTGGACGGCAGGGCGGCATCCAGGGCTTCTATCGTGGTGTAGCCGATGGATACCTCCGCATAGATGATTGGATTGACAATTAGCGGCGAGTGTTCAGCGCATTCTGCCAGCGCTCTTTCGGACCAATCGCCCCAATTCGGATCGTTGGTGGCGATGTCGAGCAAAACGTTGCTGTCTACCAGTATGCCGCGGAATTTCTGCAGGCGCTCCGTTAATCTCGTTATGCTAGGCGTCACTTGCGTTGTTTTGGCTGCCTGGGCTCTGCTCGTGTCAGCGCCATGATTTCATTCGTACTGACACCGGCGTCCGCAGTGCCGCGAATAGCCGTAATCGCCAAGCGTCCTCTGCCGGTTGCCTCCGTTTTCTTGTTTTTTGCTTTGCGAATCCGTGCGTGATCGCCAGCGATTTCAAACTCTACTTCGGTATGCGGTAGGAGGCCGAGCCGGTTACGGATCTCTTGCGGAATTGTAACTTGACCCTTGCTGGTGACTTGCATGGTAAGACTCTTACTGATAAGTGTAATACCATCAGAGTTCTTCTGCAAAGTGGGAGAGTAGCCTCCATGCTTCATTTTCCCCTACCCGTTTCGTTGCGGATGAACTCCGTTTCCGCGGGACGATACGGTTTGCCATCGGCATGGAAGATGTCGTGAAACCACTCTTTCGGTTCGCGGTTAATATAAGGCTTTTGCCATGAATCCCAGGGCAGATAGGTCTGGGATTTACCGGCTACGAAGCCCCAGTTAATGGCGCCCACCTTGTATTTCTTTGCGACGGGCAGAATCGTTTCAAAGGTGCTCCCGCGAGGGCGCGCCATGTATTCCGTGCAGACGATCGGACGTCCGAAGGTTTCGAGCCATTTCACTTCCTGCTCGAACTTGTCCGCAGGGTCGTAATTATGAAACGAAGTAATGTCTGAGAGTTCCAACTGCTCCTTCGCCATTGGCGAAAGTGTTGCCGGCTTCGATGGATCTTCGTGCCAGATGCCACTCGTTAAGGGCTGTTGCGGGTGTACGGATCGCGCCCAGTCAAAGGCTTGCGGCAGGAGTTTTAAAACCAGTTCCACCTTGTTGGCCGGATCTTTGTAACTCGAACCGTTCGTATTGTCCGGTTCATTCCAGATGTCCCACGCTAATACGCGGTTGTCATTTGCGAAGGCACCCACTACGCCTTTGACATACTGCTCCAGGCGCGAATATTGCGAAGGATCTTCGAGGGCCGCCGCACCAGGGCTTTGGACCCATCGCGAGTTATGGACGCCGGGCCGCGGAGCCGGCTGCGGGCCGAGATGCGGGTTCGGGTCCCATACCGAATCGAAGAGCACAAACATCGGCTTGATTTTGTGCTTGGCGCAAATATCGAGAAAGATGTTGATTCGCTTCTTGAAACCGTCGGCATCCTGCTTCCAAAGCAGATCATGCAGGAAAACGCGCATGGTATTCATGCCGATTCCCTGCGCCCAGCCCAGTTCTTTATCGATCTCTTTGGGATCGAACGTATCGGCCTGCCACATCTCCAGTTCGTTCACGGCATAGGCCGGTACGTAGTTGCTGCCGACCAGCCACGGCTGTTTCGCATACCAACTGTTGGCGTTCTCCCGTGACCAGCGCGATTCCCTATGAGGTGTTTCTTGCGCGACCGCAAGCGCGCCGATCAGAGCAACAGAAAGTGTAAAGAGCAGGCCGAGCTTTTGTTTCATGAGCCAGTAGTCGTTAAGATTCTATCCTGTACTACTGGGATAACGTGAAATTCACGATGATATCCGTCACCACTTCGACCGGTTGCCCGTTCAGCAGCGTCGGGCGGTATCTCCATTGCAAAACGGCGTCCTTGGCCGCCTGGACCAGCAAGGGATGCCCGCGCACGAGCTGCAGATTTTCGATTGTGCCTTCTTTGCTGATAATGGCGGTAAATTCGACCGTGCCCTGAACACGCGCGCTCTTAGCAAGCGCCGGATAGACAGGCATCACCTTCCGAATCAGGTTGGCTTCTGCGACGCCGGTTGCGACTCGCAAGCGCTGGCTCGGTGCGGTTTTTGGCGGTGCGGGCGGTGGAGGAGGAATTACGACCGAATTCAGGACGCCAGGGAGGACGTTGTTAATTTGGCCGGTCGCCTCATTCGTAGCGCCGGGGACAGTAACATCGGGCGCCGCGGCGGGTTCCTGGACATCATATATGCGTTTTGGAATGACAGTCGGAGCGACAAGGACGGCTGAAAACCGGCGAGTTACAGTTACATGCTCCGTCTTCGTCATCACAGGAGCTTTCGGCGGAGGCGCGGGAGCGGTTAAGAGACTTCGCAGTTGCGCGCTGGGAAGCGCTTGCGTGTAGACCAGCGGAAGTAAAACGAGCAGAGCCAGTACGCATACCTGCAAGAACACCGACAGGACGACCGTGGCTGGCTTTTTGGTCTTCTGCCCCGTACCGACAAATGTCTGATCGAACATCGTGACTTACTCCTTTCTGTATGCGGCGTAGTTATTGCCGCGAAGATGCTCGCTGCGGCGAGCAATTCAGTCACGATCGTGAAGTTCGGGTTTCAAAAGCCCGCAGTTATTGGATAAGACACCGGGTTGAGGCGTGGTGTTCCCATGAAGTTAAGGAATGAGATCAATGCCCAACTCAGCCGCGAGGCCCTTCATATCAGGCAAAGGATCACGATTCTTTCCCCGGCTATCAACTAATGAGAGAAATATCCGAGGCTGAAGGGCGCTAGCCTCGTTTGCATCGAGCAAGCCGCGTTTTACAAATTCCAAAGCTACAGACCGGAAGATCTGCCGCTGTTAGATGACAAAGCCTTTAATGTCTTGTTCGAGCGCTTCACGTTTTTTCCAGTAAAACGAAGAGGTACGGTCGACTTGGAGCGGAAATGCTTTCGGCGTGAAGCCGAGAATCTGCGCGAGATACTCTTGCGCCCGGTCGTTCCGGCTGTGACCGGAAGTTTCACCGCCGCCACGAAAACCACGGTCCGTGTAAATATTGGTTTCGGTGCGCCGATAGTAGATGGGGTGCGTTCCAGGTGAAAGCAAAACAGCGCCCTCGGACGACTCCACTAAGTCATATCTGCCGACCGGAGGCCAACTCTTCTTAGGCGGCTCAGGAATTACACCTGTATCGCTAGCCCAGCCGCCTCCCAGGTTTCCCGGATTCGCGCCGAAATCGTATACGGCTGCGTAAAGATGTATGTAAAGCGAAGCCATCAACCGCCGGACAAACGGCGGGGACGGATTGTTCACCAGAAAGTTCCCGACAGCAACATAAGCGTCATAATTCTCAGCACGATCGAATAAGTTCAAAAGCACTGACGAATTATCGCCGGGCGATTTTGCGGCCAAGATCAACACCTCGGTCGGAAACCGGTCAGCCAGGTCGTGAAGTCCGAAAGCGGGAA
>DAISJE010000279.1:0-6516 GCA_036821665.1 Bryobacteraceae bacterium
CTCTCCATCAGAACGGAGTTATCCTCCGGCGTCGAAAAAGGGTGGAGAATCAGAGGCGGCAGCCGAAACGTTTGCGTGCCCGAAGTATTCATCGATATATCCGCAGTAGCTAGCAAGTGTTCAACCTGGCTTTGAAATGAGGCTAGTTCGTTGCAACTGTGCCCCGCTCTTTCTGTATCGGCGGAAAAAAGTTTTGGATTATCTTATTCGGGCAGGGAGAGCCATTGGTAAGCTGATCCGCAGCCAGTATACTAAGCCAAGTTCGTAACCACCAATTACTTGGCAACTGTAGGGATGGTTACTGAACAGCAGTCTTTGCTAATCGGCCCCGGAATATCCTTGGGGCGGTTTAGTTCCATCTGAATCACGGTGTCGAGTGTAGACCACGATACGGCCCCAGGAATACTTCTGCCATTGACAAAGATTGTTGGCGTCTGCTGAATCTGCAAGATTCGCCCTGCGGCGACGTTACGTTCTACGATTCCGGCAGTAGCATGTGTGTCCATGCAACTTCCTGCCTTGGCGACATCGAGATTCTGGTTTTTTGCAACGTCGAGCGCCTTCTCGCGCAAATTGCTCTCGTTCACCTCTTGCTGATGTTCGAAAATCCAGTCGTGAAAGGCCCAGAACGCGTCGGGCTTTTGATTCTCCAGACAGTGAGCGGCTTCGGCCGCAGCGCGGGCCCATTTGTGTATCGCGTCAATCGGAAAATCTTCAAAAGTGACGCGCACATCAGTTGGATACTTCTTGGGAATGTTGTCGCGCACGGTCTTGGCGAACTCCCGGCAGTACGGGCACTCGAAATCGCTAAAGACGACGATCGTCACTTTGGCATCTGCCGGGCCGAACGAAGGTCCATTGGTTGGGAGATGCGCCAGCGTTTCCGCAAACGGACTCTTATCTAATTCCCATACCGAACCGGCGATCACGTGCTTTCCATCGGGCGTAACGTAATAGACTCGTTCTGCTTTTTGGGCGCCCATTGTGAGATGCGCAAGGACGCGATAATAGCCGGGCATTGTGCTGGGCGCTGGGTCGTCTAATGCAATCTGAACCTTATTGGTGAATCCTTCGGCGTAGCGCAAATAGGTCTGCAATTGCTGCTTGTCGATCTTGGGAGGTGCTGTCTGGGCCGCAGCCAAGGTCGTAAATGCCAGGAGTAGGACGGCGAACATGCAAAACGCGCGCATGAATAAGTTTCAGTTTTGCATAACGAAATTGCGGTCAGAGCGATGTCTTACTGCAGAATACGGCTTGGGTTTTGGCCTGAAGCACTCCAGGCGGGAAGGAAAGCGGCCACGGCTGCGGTGATGAATACGCAGCCCAGCACAAAGGCAAACACAAACGGGTCGTCCGGCTTAACCGCATAGAGCAGGCCGGAAACGGTGCGCCCCACAAGGAGCGATGCCGCAAGTCCCGCGATCTCTCCGACTAGAACGAATCCAATCATTCCGGCTACGAACCGCCGAACTAGAGCTACACGATCCGATCCCAGTGCGAGGCGAATCGCGATCTCGCGCGTTCGGAGCGAGACCATCTCCGCGATCACGCTATACACGCCGCCGGCGGTCAGCAACAGTGCAGTCAGGCCGAAGCTGAGCAGAAGCGTCATATTAAACCGTTGCCGCGCCGTGTTCTTGTTCACAAGTTCGCCGATCGTGGCGACGTTTGCAATCGCTTGCGTTGGATCGAGAGCGGCGACCTGCCGCCGTGCCAATGCGGTCAGTTCGCTTGCCGTTCCACGCCCCCGAAGAACCAGATAGTTGACCGGAATGCCACTCTGCAGATAGCAGACGTAAATATCTTCATCGCGCGTCGTGACGCCGCGGTACCGGGTATTACCGGTGACACCGACAATGGTCCACCAGTCACCTTCGTCGCGCTTTCCGAAGCGAATACGCGTACCGACCGGCTCATGCCCGGCGCGCCGCATCCTTTGCGCAAGACCGTTACTGATAATGACGACCTTCGGCGTCTTATCCCGGTCCTTCTCTGTGAAATCTCGTCCTTCCAGTATCTGAGTTCCCACGGTCTCAAAATATCCGGGCGTGATCACCTCGAAATTCGAGGTGGAGAGCTGTTCCGAAGATCGCCGACGCTCGAATTCGGACCGGTACGTCATATCCCATCCGATACTTCCTTCGAGTGGCCGTACCAGGACTGCTCCCGCAGCGGTTACGGCCGGAGATTCTCTCAGGCGGTTCAGCAGATTGGTATAAAACACACGGCGCTTGTCTACGTCCGATTGTGGACGTCTCAAAGCCAGGTTCATCGTTACCGTGTCCGGATGAGAAAACCCTGTATCTATCCGCAGCATGGCGCGCACACTAAGCACGATCAAAGCTGAAGCAATCAACAGCACCACGCTCATAGCTGTTTGTGCAACGATAAAACCCGTTTGCATGCGGCTACTATGACGTGTGTTACTGAGCCGCGCGCTTCCTTCGCGTAATACCGTTTCCAAATTCAATCGTGTGGCGACCAGCGCAGGAGCGGCCGAACAGGCGATCGCGGCTAAAACAGACACTCCTGTGGCAAAGCCGAGAGCCGGCCAATTGAGCCCGGCATCTTGCAATCGCGGAATGTCAGACGGCGCGATACCTACGAGTAGCTTGATCACCGCCCATGCGATGGTTACGCCCGTGCAGCATGCAAGGAAAGCTCCCGTGAGCCCTTCGGCAAGGAACTGCATGAAGATATGCAAAGCCGTTGCGCCTAATGACGAGCGGGTAGCAATCTCCTGCCGGCGCGCCAGCGTTCTGGAGAGAAACAGATTGCTTGCTGTGACGCAGCCGGTGAGCAATAGAAGCAGAGATGCGGCGAGCGAAATCAGAAGCTGAAGACGCGCCGAGCCCATCCAATACTGCGGCAGAGACGTAATGACGGCTTGCTGGGTCGCTGAATAGAATTTAGGATAGTCGCGGGCGAGACGTTTGAAGAGCGCTTGCACTTGGGCGTCCGCTCGTTCTGCGGGGTAACCGGGCTTTATTCTTGCGATCGCTTGCAGATAATAAGCGCTTCTATTGTCAATAGCATCTTTATTGACTCCGAGTGGCACCCACAGTCCGACGCCCTTCGGAAAATCGATATTCTGGCCCGCTACTCCAATAACTGTGTAGCCGTCGCCGTTCAGCGCTATCCGGCGGCCGACGATCCGCGGATCCTGGTGAAACTGTGTTCGCCAAACGGTATTGCTGAGAATCACAACCGGTGCGGCGCCCGGATGCTCATCCGAGTCTCTGAAATCGCGGCCGAGTACCGGATGAACTCCCAGGGTTTTAAAGAAGTCGTGAGAAACGGGAGCGCTTTCTACCTGTACCGGTTGCCGATTTCCGATTCGGATTACCTTGCCGTAGCCATAGAGAGTGGTCGGCATCAAAGCGACAGATTCAAAGGCGGCAACTCCCTGTTGCAAATCGCGCAGTTCCGGGTAAGCCAACTCTAAAAAAGGCACACCCGATCTCGGGTCTGCTTTCCAGATGACGCGAAGCGATTCCTGGTTGGGGAAGGGAAGCGGGTGAAAAATTACGGCGTGCGCCAGTGAAAATACAGCCGTGCTGATCCCAATAGCCAGCGCCATAACAGCGATCGCAAAGCAATAGGCTCTCCCCTTTAGAAGGGTACGAATGCTATTGCGAAAGAAGCGTGTAGCACACCCTATGAATTCAAAGGCCGGGCTGTTCATCAGGTATCAGTCAGCAGGATAGCGTGAGTAACGGCCTTCAGTACAGCACGCGAGACACTATAAGGTTAGGTTCGACAGCAATCATGCATGCTCTTTTTCAGGATCTTAAGTACGCCTACCGGCAGCTAGTCCGCACGCCGGGCTTCACTTTTGCAGCCATATTCGCGTTGGCGCTCGGTATCGGCGCGAACATTGTGATTTTTAGCACGATCAACGCGGTTCTCCTCAATTCGCTGCCGTTTCGCTCTATCAAGTCTCCGGAGCGCCTGGTTTCGATTTACGAGAGCAATGCTGCCCTGCTCACTTTCATTAACAGCCGGTTGCCCGCACGTCTGAAGAACTTTCTGGAATGGAAAAGACAGGCTCACTCTTTTACGGCGCTTGAAGCTTACGAAGACACTAACTTCGATCTCACCGCAACCGGTTCCAGTGGTAATCGTGAACCTGAACAAGTGAACGGCGTAAGTGTAACGCCCGGTCTTTTGCATCTGTTCGGTGCTGCGCCAAGCCTGGGTCGAGGTTTCACAGAAGCCGATATGCACGCTGGCCGCGATCACATTGCCATCATCAGCAACGAGCTTTGGCGCAGCCGGTTTTCCGCCGATCCTAACATCCTGGGCAAGACAATTCGCGCCTCAGGAAGGGCTTATCAGATCATCGGCGTTTTACCTCCAAATTTCGAGTTGCCCGCGACGGGGCAAGGGCTTGATCAAAGCAGACCGAAGCTTTGGGTTCCGATGAACCTCAATCCGACTACCGATGCAGAGAAGCAAGTGGGACTAACGGTCTTGGGCTACCTAAAGCCGGGCGTAACACTTGCCCAAGCGCGAGCGGAGATGAAGATCATTGCAGAACGGCTGTCGCGCCAGTTTCCGGACACGAATCAGGGTTGGGGCATCAATCTGTTTCCGACTGTCTCGGAAGATGTCGATCCGCACGTTCGCACGGGATTGTTTGTCTTGCAGGTTGCCGTTGGATTCGTGCTGTTAATCGCATGCGCAAATGTGGCAAATCTGCTCTTAACGAAAGCTGTTGCACGCGAGAAGGAAATTGCGGTGCGCGTCGCCATCGGAGCCAGCCGCTGGCGGATCGTTCAGCAGAATCTGACGGAGAGCCTTCTGCTCAGTTTCGCGGCGGGCGCTTTGGGGCTATTTCTTTCATTCGGCGGCTTGCGCTTAGTGTCGTATCTCGCGCCAAAAGATACGCATGGATTCCATGAACTCCGCATCGATCCGCTGATTCTGGCGTTTACTGTCGGAATAACATTCGCTGCCGGCATTCTTTTCGGCTTGGCGCCCTCTTTTCATTCGCTCCGGCAGAGTATTGTCGAGGCGCTTAGCCGCGGCTCTCGATCGGTTGCCGGCTCGTCCAGACGCTTCCGCGCCGCGCTGGTGGTGGCCGAGATTGCTCTATCGCTTATTCTGCTGGCCGGTGCGGGATTAACCATCCGGAGTCTCGTGGCATTGATGACCGAAGACACAGGCTTCCGGCCGGATCATCTCTTGACCATGAACATCGCATTGCCTGGATACCGGTATACGAATCCGCAGCAGGTTGCCGCTTTTGACGATCGACTCTTAGCGCGTGTGCAGCAATTGCCGGGTGTTGCAGCGGCGAGTCTCGCAACAGCTCTGCCGATGCGCAGCATCAGCGAGTCGTCATACGAGCTGCCCGGAGTGCCGTTCGATCCCAACAAAATGAAAGTAACGGACTGGGCGCGCGTAACGGACCAGCACGTTCAAGCACTGGGCCTGCATCTGCTTGCCGGCCGCAATCTGACCCAGGAGGATGTGTACGCGCTGCGGCCCGATGTTGCGCTGGTGAACAAGGCTTTCGCTCAAGGGAACTGGCCAGGCCAGAATCCGCTCGGCAAGATCTTCGTATTCGGCGGAGAAGACGGGAAGAACGTCAATTACAGAGTAGTCGGGCTAGTCAGCAACACGCACCAGTTCGGACCGGATGCGGCACCTCATCCCGAAATTTATCTTCCGTCGCATCACATGCAAAAGATGGCGCTGGTGGTCCGAAGTTCCGGCGACCCGCTTTTATTAGCGAATGCGGTTAAGCAGCAGGTTTGGGCGATCGATAAAGATGAACCCGTTTCCGAGGTTGACAGCATGGAGAACATTCTCTCTGAATGGGTAGCTCCGCGCCGGTTCATCATGACGGTATTGATCAATTTTGGCGTGATTGCCTTGATTCTGGCCGCAGTTGGTCTCTATAGTGTTCTTGGCTATGCGGTGACCTTGCGGACTCGCGAAATAGGCGTCCGCGTCGCGCTGGGCGCGGAGCCCAAAAATGTCGCTGCGATGATGCTGCGACAGGGCGCCGGATTGACGCTGCTCGGTATCGGGCTCGGTCTGGCGGGAGCGTTCGCGCTCATGCGTTTCATGCAAAGCCTGATTTTTGGAATCAGTGCCTTCGACGCGCCAACCTTTGCGGGCGTCACGATCTTGCTAATGGTAATTGCTGTCCTCGCGAGCTACATCCCGGCACGCCGTGCAGCGAGTATCCAGCCGATGGATGCATTGCGAAGCGAATAGCTGAGCGGGCAGGCCCTCGGCCCAATGTTATTTAGTTTTGTGGGGCAGGACCCCTGTCCTGCGGCCGACGCCTCGTCGGCCTCGTTTAAATCTTTGAATTCTCGAACAGCCGGGCGACGGCGCCCGGCGCAGCTGCCCCACAAAATGATTCCCAAATTCAGGGAAACTAATTGACATTAGGACGCCATCCCGCGCGGCGGTTGATTACCACCGCCTATCGCAAAAGACAAAAGAAGGCCGCTTCAGGCGAATCGGCCGCAGGTTGTCAACTTCCGTTGACCAACCCGC
>DAISJE010000280.1:0-6504 GCA_036821665.1 Bryobacteraceae bacterium
TCCCGTGCAGCATCTTCGTCCTGATATTGCTTCTGAAGGAGTCCCGCCATGCTTCAATTGTGCGCTAGATACCAATGCTTTGTCAAGTGCATAATTCCGAATCATTTGGAGCGCTGTTCTATACTGGTTACAGAAGCTTGCTAGGGCTTCGAATTCTCTAAAAACGCCGGATCGCCGCAGCGCGACTCCGGCGTTTCTGTTTTCGGATGAGCCCGCGTGTCTTAGCGAGGCGAAGATTCAAACGAAGGAGTCCTAAACATGTCAACCGAAGCTCAAATCGCGGCCAATCGCGCCAATTCTCAACTCTCCACCGGACCGAAAAGCGAAGAAGGCAAAGCTGCTTCTTCGCAAAACAATTTCCGCCACGGATTCACCGGCGTTTTTGCGATCCTGCCTTGGGAGAAAAAGGAAGATTTCGACAATCTGCTCGGTGAGCTTCGCGCGGAACACCAGCCCGCCACGATCACCGAAACGCTGCTGGTCGAAAAAATGGCGCAATCCTATTGGTTGAGCCAGCGCGCCATCAAGTTGCAGCAGATCTCCTGCTTTCACGACGAAACCGATTCGCCCGAGCGCGAGAAAAAGCTGGCGCTGTATCTGCGCTACCAGACTACTCATGATCGGAACTTCCACAAGTCACTAAACGATCTGCTAAAGCTCAGAGCCGAAAAGCGCAAAACGGAAATTGGCTTCGAATCGCAGCGGCGTCAGGCCGAGGAGCACGCCCGCAAGCAAGCCATCGAAAAACGCAAGCAAGACATCCACAAATGGAAAGTTTTGGAGGCGGAGGCCGAAGTAGATCACCGCATTCTGTTGAATATGAATCTGCAAACGCCCGAACATCGCATTACGGTCGGCCCGCAGCACATCATCGCCGTCGAAAATGCCGCGTAAGAACCCAGGGGGGCGGATTTTAATCCGCGTGGGGCTTCATGCCGCGGAGCGGGATGCCGCTTTGCGGCCTCAGCCCCGCAATAAAGAATCCGTGGCGCACGTCTCCAGCGTGCTGCCGCGAGCGTTAGCCTCCCGTTGGCCTTGCCTTCATTTCCGTTTATTCGTGTCCATTCGTGGCCAATAACATTTAGTGGCTTTTCCGGCCCCGTTTCCGCCAAAATAAAAGATGCAACCCGAGCCCGCCACCCCGCTCATGCGGCAATACCAGGCCGCAAAGAAGCAGGTTCCGGGAACGCTGCTCCTCTTCCGCCTCGGCGATTTTTACGAACTCTTCTACGAAGACGCCGTCACCGCTGCCCGCGAGCTCGAAATCACTCTCACCTCGCGCAACAAGGAGCGCGGCGAGCCGGTCCCGATGTGCGGTGTTCCGTATCACGCCGCTGATAACTACATTGCCCGGCTAATTAGCCGTGGCTATCGAGTCGCCATCTGTGAGCAGATGGAAGAACCTGGGCCCGGCAAGAAACTGGTCAGGCGCGAAGTCACGCGCGTCGTCACACCCGGCACCGCCACCGATTCCAATCTGCTCCGTTCACGTGAAAACAATTTTCTTGCCGCCGTCTTTACCAAAAATGGGCGAAGCGGTCTGGCTTATACGGATCTCTCAACCGGCGAATTTCGTGCGACCGAAATGGCCGCCGATGATCTGTTGCCCACTCTTGAAACACTGAACGCCCGCGAAGTTCTCCATCCGGAAGGACACCCGGTGGGCGCGATGTGTCTCGAAACGCCGCTCGATCCTTGGATATTTGGGGGCGATTATGCCGGCCGGCAGGTTCTCGAAAACTTCCGGCTTCATTCGCTCGATGGCTGCGGCTTGGGCGACCGGCCTCTCGCAACTGCAGCCGCGGGTGCAGTGCTCCACTATCTCCGCGAAACTCAGAAATCCGCGCTTGGTCATCTGAATCGCCCCGCCTACTATGAGCGCACCGATCACCTGGTACTCGACGCTGCCACTGTTCGGAACCTCGAATTAGTCGAACCGCTGTTTGCAGGCGAGAGCCGCGACGCGACGTTGATCCACGTTTTAGACAAGACGTCTACCGGAATGGGTGGACGTCTGCTGCGAAGGCGCCTGCTGAATCCATCGACCGACCGCTCGGAAATCGAGGTGCGGCTCGACGCCGTCGCCGAACTGGCCGCAAAGGTCATCTTAAGAGGCGATCTCCGCAAGGCTCTCAATCCGGTTCAGGATTTGGAACGGCTGCTGGCGAAGGTAACGCTTGGTACCGCTAGCCCGCGCGACCTGCTCGGCCTGGGCCGCTCGCTCGATCAACTGCCCGTTGTCTTGAAATGCGTGGGCCAATGCGAAGCCGCCGGCCTCCGCTTCGAAATCGACCCGGTGGAGGACGTTCGCGAAAAGATCCTGACAGCAATCGCAGCCGAGCCGCCGGTTAATCTCGCGGACGGTGGCACCATCCGCGACGGATATAACATCGAGCTCGACGAACTACGCGATATCAGTCGCAACAGCAAGCAGTACATTGCTGCTATTGAAACGCGTGAGCGCAGCCAGACCGGCATTCAATCGCTGAAAGTCCGCTTCAATAATGTTTTTGGTTATTACATTGAGATCTCAAAGGCCAACTTGGCTCTCGCGCCCGCTACTTATGAGCGCAAGCAGACGTTAGCCAACGCCGAGCGGTTTACCACTCCCGAGCTCAAAGACCTGGAATCAAAAGTACTCGCCGCTGAAGAGAAGATCCTTGCGCTCGAGCGCGACATTTTTCAGGAAGTCCGCTCCTTTGTTGCTTCGCAAGCGGCGCGCATCAAATCGGCTGCTGCCATCATTGCGGAACTGGATGTCGCAGCCACGCTCGCGCATGTCGCAATAGAAAATCGTTATCGTCGGCCGCGGTTTTCCGATTCCGGGGAAATGCGTATCGACGCAGGCCGTCATCCGGTGATAGAAAAATTAGCTGAGTGCGATGCCGGGCGCTTCATCCCGAACGATCTCTACCTGAATTCTTCGGGTGAGTACATCGCGGTTATTACTGGCCCGAACATGGGAGGTAAATCTACTTACCTGCGCCAGGCCGCCTTGATCCTCATCCTGGCGCAGTTGGGTTCGTTTGTACCTGCCGAAGCGGCCCTGTTGCCCGTAGTAGACCGTGTTTTCACGCGCGTCGGCGCGGCGGACAATTTGGCTAGAGGCCGTTCCACCTTTATGGTGGAAATGACGGAAGCGGCAGCCATTCTCAATACCGCGACCCCTAATAGCTTCATAGTATTAGACGAAATCGGCCGCGGAACGTCTACCTACGACGGCTTGGCCCTTGCCTGGGCAGTCGTTGAGTATATTCACCAACACATTCGGGCAAAGACCTTGTTCGCTACCCATTATCACGAGCTCACGGACCTCGCCGATCAACTTTCTGGCGTAAGAAATTTACAGGTTTCCGTAAAAGAGTCAAATGACCAGATCTTATTCATAAGAAAGGTGGAACCGGGTGCGGCAGACCGTAGTTATGGCATCGAAGTAGCCCGCCTTGCGGGTTTACCCCTGCAAGTAATCGAGCGCGCGAGGTCAGTTTTATTGCATCATGAAGTAAGGGAACACTCGGTTAGTGAAGAGCTAACTCCGGGTGACGCTAACGCGCCCCTTCAGATAAGACTTTTCGAGCCCATGAATCAGGGGCTCGCCGATCGGATACGGGCGTTGGATATCAACGAACTCCGGCCGGTTGAAGCTTTGCAGATTCTGCAAGATTTGCAGCAAGAGTTGCTAAAAAGATGAGAATAGCAGGTATCATGAGCGGGACTTCGCTCGATGGTATCGATGTGGCGATCGTCGATATCACCGGGTCGGGCTTTAAGGCAAAAATCAACGTCTTAACCAGCCACTCTGTCCCTTATCCACGACGAATTCGTGAAGCGCTCCTCGCCATGTCTAACATGAGCGCGTTTACGGGAGATATTTCACGGCTCAACTTCCTCCTGGGAGAGCTGTACGCCGAAGCCCTGGAAGAGACTGCTGAACGTGCCGAAATTCCGCTGAACTCCATCAAGCTCATCGGATGTCACGGTCAGACGATCTTTCACGAGGGCCAGGGTACCCAGTACATGGGGAAGAAGGTTGCAAGTACGTTCCAGATTGGCGAATCGAGCGTCATCAGCGAGCGGACCGGCATCGATGTGATCTCGAATTTTCGAGAACGCGACGTTGCCGCCGGCGGCTATGGCGCGCCGCTTGTACCATATTTGGACTACATGCTGATCCGTCATCGTGGCCGTGGGCGCGTCGCCATCAACATTGGCGGCATTGCAAATCTCACTGCGATTCCTCCCAACACGAGCACCGATCGTGTCATTGCGTTTGACACGGGTCCGGGAAACATGATCATCGATCAGCTTGTCTCGCGGATTACAGATGGCAGGCAGACCTATGATCGCGACGGCGCAATGGCGGCTGCGGGCGAGATTGATCCCAAGCTGCTTGCGAAGCTGCTTCGCGACAAATATTTCCGTGCCAAACCGCCGAAGACAGCCGGGCGCGAGCAATACGGGTCGGAGTTTGTCTCCCGTCTGCTCGATACGGAACTCAGCAGCGAGGACCTGGTTGCGACGGCCACGGCTCTCACGGCCGAGAGCATCGCTTTGGCGGTACGCAACTTTGTGTTGCCCGATATGCGCGTGGACGAAATCTTCGTCTCGGGTGGCGGAACGCACAACCCGACGCTTATGGCCATGCTGCGAAAGGCGATGGATCCGATTCCCGTCATGGAGACGACCGAGGTCGGGCTCGATGTCGATTCGAAAGAAGCCGTGGCCTTTGCCGTTATGGCTTACGAGACCGCGCACTGCCGTCCCTCTAACGTTCCGATGGCTACGGGAGCAAAGCGGCCAGTCGTTCTCGGAAAGGTGACGCAGAACGGCCCGGTTCGCAACGGCAACACGAACGGTACAACTAACGTGACCGCCGCGCGCAATGGCGCCGGAACCGCGGTGCACAAGCAGAAAGCACCGCGAGCCGTGAAGGTCAGCCACCCGGCTGTTGCTCCAAAGGCAAAAGCCGCCGCGCGCTAGATCCAAACTCTAACGGCAACTTCAGATTCGGACCAACTGGGCCAAGCCCGGTTGGTCCGTTGTGTTTTGGTTAAACAGGGGTGGGGCGGCCCCTCGGGCTGCGGCGGGCTCTCAGCCCGCCTCCCATGAACAAAGACTCATACTGAAAAATATGTTCGGCGATCTCCGCTTTGCCCTTCGCCAGTTCCGCAAAAATCCCGGCTTCACGGCGGCCGCCGTGCTTTCGTTAGCGCTCGGCATTGGCGCGAACACTGCCCTGTTCTCGTTCGTGAACGCTATTCTGCTGAAGCGCCTCCCGGTTCCGGATGCCAACCAGTTGGTAATCCTGCAAACCGCGGGAAAGGTGCAGCCGCTCAGCTATACCCAATTAAACGAACTCAACCGGCAGGCGACGAAGCTCGACGGACTAGCGGGAAGCTTTGGCCTCGACGCCAGCGCAATCCTTGGCGACCAGCCGCAATGGATCTCTGCCGAGCTTGTGACCGGAGACTACTTCCGGACGCTGCAGATCAATCCGGCTCGCGGCCGGTTGCTTTCGCAAAAAGATTTGGATGATGCAGCAGGTAATCCGGTCTGCGTTATCAGCTATCGCCTGTGGCAAAGTCAGTTTCGCGCCGCGGCGGACATCATCGGGCGCAGCATCCGGTTAAATACACGGCCATACAAAATCATCGGCGTCACTGAGTCCGGCTTTGCGGGATCTGATTTGCAGCGCCGCGTGGACATTGAAATTCCTGCCACCCGCTTGATCGATTACATGCCCGCATTTGTGGGTCATGCGAATTTCGATTGGAAGTCGCGATTGTCGCTCTTCGCAACCATTGGGCGTCTTGCACCCGGAGCAACCGTTGCCGCCGCCGCGGGCCAGTTGAACCGGCTGAACCGGGAGTACCTCAAATCGAAGACTGATGATCGCGCCGAAGATTTTCAACTGGCAGACGGCAGCGCCGGCATTCAAACTTCCTGGCAGCTCGGCAAACCCGCTTCCATTCTTTTGGCTGTGTCGCTGATTGTGCTGCTCATCGCGTGCGCGAATCTGGCGACGTTGCTGCTATCGCGCATGTCGGCGCGTTCTTTCGAGTTCGCGCTACGGCTGGCTATCGGCGGGTCACGTGGACGCATACTCGCGCAGGTGTTCGTGGAAAGCGCGCTCCTTGCAGTCTTTGGAACCGCGGCCGGTGTCCTGCTCGCGGACACCATCCAAAAAGTTCTGTTATCGTTCCTGAACCGGACGGCGCCCGCAATTCACCAGTTGCACCTCGCGTTAGATGGCCACGTTCTCGCGTTTGTAGCGCTCGTATCCGGTGCTTGTGTGCTGCTGTTTGGGACCGCACCTGCGTTACAAGCAGCGCGAACGACCGCGCTCGGCTCGTCTGCCGGGAACACGCGTGCTGGAGCGGGTCTTCGTAAAACGTTCGTCGTCGTCCAGATCGCGTTGTCCTTTGTGGTCGTGCTGGCTGCGGGACTCCTGGTTGGAACACTGCGCAATTTGAAAGCTGTCGATCTTGGTTATCATCCCGATGA
>DAISJE010000281.1:0-6500 GCA_036821665.1 Bryobacteraceae bacterium
GTCGGCAGCGCGTTGATGTGGCTGGTTTCGCTGCTCTGGTACGGCATGTACGCTGCCCTGGCCGTCGTGCTTGCGACCCGTCTCCCCGATGCGCCGGTTAGCCAACTCCGCACCTGGGTGCCGGTCGGCTTACTCGGCATTTTTCTCTTTTGGCAGATAGTCCCGCTTTTCACCCTCAGCACAGGATGGTCGCTTCAGCTTACTAAGCTTCGCGTGTTCCCGATAAGCGATAGCGCACTGTTTGGTATCGAAGTTCTCCTACGCCTGACCAGCGCGCCGGAAATGCTAATTGTCCTCGGCGGCGGGATAATCGGCCTCCTTCGCCACCCGGCCATCCCTTTGGCTGCTCCGCTGCTACTCCTCCTCTATATTCCGTTCAATCTTTTTCTTCAACTAGCGATCCGCGATCTGATTCTGTATTCGTTTGAGCGGCACCGCTTCCGCGAGCTTTTCGCGGCACTGGTTATCAGCATCAGCATTCTTCCGCAGCTTTTAGCCCGGACGCGGCTAGGGCACGTTCTCAAGCCCTACTTCTTCGCTACGGCGCATGGTTATGCAGCCCCGTGGCGTGAGGCTGCGTCTTTGGGTTTGGGTTCTTTTTCCGCGTTGGACCCCGTTCTGCTTCTGGCCTGGACCTTTGGCGCCTACGCGCTAGCGCGCTGGCAGTTCAAGAAGAGTTTCCGTCATGAAGAAACGATTCGCCGCTCGGTTGCAGATACCGGTGCCGCATCATCGCGGCAAGCACGGCTGCTCGACTGGCCCGCGCGGCTCTTCCGGGATCCGCTCGCGTCGCTGCTTCAAAAAGAACTTCGCTCGCTACTTCGCATGCCGCGCTTTCGCGTTCTTTTCGGAATGGCATGTATATTCGGCGTGATCATCTTCATTCCCATTACTTTTAATCAGGATGTCCGCCATGGCAGCTCCTTTGTACATACGAACTTTCTTCCAATAGTGAACCTTTACGGACTACTTTTGCTCAGCGATGTATTACTACTGAACGTTTTTGGCCTGGACCGTCAAGCCGTTCAGCTTTATTTTGTGGTCCCTGTTCCCCTGGAAACTGTCGTAAAAGCGAAGAATCTTGCGGCTGTTATCTTCATAGCGCTGCAGACCCTCGCCGTGCTGCTGATCGCCCTGGTTATTCGAGCGGCGGTGACCCCGGTAGGCGCTTTGGCTGGTGCCGCTGCATCGGCTGTTGCGACCATTTACCTTCTTGCATTTGGAAATGTCGCCTCCATATCTATGGCACGTCCCGTTGATCCCGCTCAGACTTTTAAGAAGCAAGCTGGTGCAAGAATGCAGCTTTGGCTTCTACTTTGCGGCATTTGCACATACGCCGTGGTTGGATTTGCATTTCTGGCGAGGTGGGCGCTTCAGAGTGATTGGGCATTATTGGCCATTTTGCTGCTTGAGTTCGTTATCGGCATTATTGTGTACCGCATCGCTACCGAGTCGGCGATTCAGCGCGGCTTGCGCGATCGCGAACGACTCGTAGAAGCGCTATCCCGGGGTGCTTCGCCGGTGAGTATAGGATAACGTCAAAGATTACAAAGAACTGATTCTTCGTTCTATAAAGGAGAATGATGAAGTCATTTTTCTTCCTCCGCATCGCCGCAGTCTTGACGTTTATTCACGCGGCGCTGCACACTATCGGCGGGGTCTTTGGCAAGCCGGCGCCCGGCCCTGCCACAGTTGCCGTATTGGCCATGAAGACGAATTCATTTCTGATGATGGGGAACACGCGAACGTTTTGGGATTTCTATCGCGGACTCGGATTGGGGATCACGATCTTTCTTACGGCTGAGGCGATTATTTTTTGGCAACTGAGCTTGCTGGCCGCGACAGGAGGACGGCGGCTGCGGCCGATCCTTGTCACGTTCTTAGTTGCGTATGCCGTGCTCGCAGTGAACTCTTATGCGTACTTCTTTATCGCGCCGGTCATCGTGGAAGCCGTTATTGCGGCATGTCTGTTGCTATCCATCATTACCGCTAAATCTGCACCCAAAGCCTAGGTTCAATAGCGCCTATGCAGGATGTCTCGCTTACACCAATAGTTTTTGCACCTCGCGCTCGATTGCGTCCCGTACCGCTTCACGGGCCTGCGGGTCCTTATAATGCTGCCGCGGCCAGAAGAACCCTCGCAAACCGTCGCGACGGCGTCGGGGAACAATGTGGATGTGCAGGTGAGGCACTGTTTGGCTGACGCGATTGTTGATAGCGATAAATGTCCCCTCAGCATCGACCGCCGCTTCTACTGCTTCCGCAAGTAAACGTGTCGTTTCCATCAATGGCTCGCTCAAATCCCTAGGAATATCCAAAAGGGTCACATAATGCTCCCGCGGGCAGAGCAGGATGTGTCCGGGAAAGAGGGGATAGTTATCCAGAAATGCCACTATCCGGGTGGTTTCGTAAACAATGCTTGCTTCCGCTGCTCCCGCTGCAATATTGCAGAACACGCAAGACGAGCTCTCCACTCCAACATCGTATCGGTTCTCATTTCGGAGCGGCGCTCTCTTCTACTTCCGTATCGACGGGCAACCATTGGCCATCGTGTAAGTGCGCCAGCGAAACCGTATCCGTGCCGTGCGGTGTCTGAATTGTCACGCGGCCCAGGCCGTTCGCGCTGTTGGGTGGCAATATCTTCCTGATTACGCTGCATTCTTCGTCTTTGCACTGTAAGTGTTCCAATGCGGCTTGGACGGAGTCGCCGTGTTGCGGTCCGCGATCGTCTAACGCGTCGATGATATCTTCGGGCTTTACATTTTCCAAACTCGAAATCTTCCAGGTATCCTGTCCTTTCGTTACTTCGATGAATCCCTCAAACCACGCCATCACAGGAACTCCTTCAATTGCCATCATGCGCTCTTCCTCTACGAATACCTGCACGTGGTTGTCACGCGCGGTCGTAAGCACGGCATGAGCTTGCAGCAGGCGCATTCGTGCCAATCCGCGGTAATGTACCAGAAACTGATCGCGGTCTAAGTGCTGTTTCAGTGGCGCGGCGAGTTGTTGGTGAGCTTGTACCAGCGGCCCTACACCGCTGCCTACGATTCCAAATTCCTTCAGGTGTTCTTGATCTGATCCGTCGCCAATCGTCGCATACCAGTTGCGCACCGCTTCCACAGCAGCTTCTGTTGTGGTCTCGCTGGCGGCATGAAGACAGAGGCAGGCGGCGCATCCCAGAACCAGAATCGATATTGCGGAGGTTTTCACCGGCTTATTCCGGAAGCGCTATCCTCTCGATCGCGCTTACCTTGTCTATTTCCAATTGCAAGCCTCCGGCCTCATCGATTTCGAAAGCAGGGGCAAATTTTGCGCCCCAGATGATCTCATCAAAGCGATAGGAATAGCGCGCCTGTACTGTCTGCGAAAAGGTTTCATCGAAAGCTTTCATCATAACTATAATTTCGGTTTGCAAGCGCTCCAGATCTTCCACCGTCTTCCCATATAGCGGACTACCGTCGGTAATTGGGTGCACAATCGTCCACGTTAAGGGTAAAAACAGCAGTTGGTTACGTTCGAGATCCAAGGGCAGGAACCGCCTCTCCGGCCGGTTTCCCGAGAAGTCGACTATCATCAACATGACTCGGGCTTCCACTTCGATCAGGTTGTTGGAGCGCCGGTTTACGATTCGAAATTGCAGACTGGTGCCGCTCATGTAAGGCGCAATCAGCATCTTTTCACTAAATCCAAAGCGTGCCGAAGGTCTCGAGAATCTTCCAAACATCAGTCCGGTTGCGATTGCGAATCCAAGCAGCCCAACTAGCGCTTCGAACGCCGAAGTAAGCTCAGCTCCGATTCCCTCGGGATAGATATTCCCGTATCCGACAGTCGTTAAGGTATGCGCGCTGAAAAAAAATGCGTTGACAAAGCGCATCTCGGCGCTAGGCGCATACGCGTTCTTCAGGTGCTCTATGCCAATCGCCATATAGGTAGCGGCAAATGCGGTATTCAATACCGCGAATGCCAACCCAACAAGCACGAAGAACAAAGGCCACGATACGTTGATCAGATATAAGTACAAATGAACGTCGCGCCATGTGCCCCCTTTCCGGCGAACGTTGAACTGTCCGTCTGCGTTGATCGTTCGCTTGAGCGGTCCTGCGTATTGCTGAGTAAGTCCAGGATCGTACCGCAGCTTGCCGGGGTCGGCGGATGAAGTGTGCAATTGGCTCATGTGCTTACCTGGCTGCGCTCATAATTTTCGATTCTTAGCATGAAACTCCATCCAGCTCAAAAAACCAAATCCGGCCGCGATAACCAGCCGTACGCCGATCTGCCATGCTTTATCGCGTGAGATTATGTGGTCCACCGCCAGTAGCGCAAATCCAATCGCAATCGCGCAGTACCACCATGCCATCCATCGAACGCCCCTTTGCCGCATAGCTCAGAACTGTTGTACCGCAGTGTGTTCATGCCCCGTGTGTTGCCAGTATTTCCGCACGCGGATCAGGCTTTTGGTTGTTCCTGATACGCTGTCGGTTAACGGAATATGGCACGGACTGAATCAACGATGCTGCCTCTCGGCACTCCGGCTCCGAAATTTGAATTGCCGGATGTTGTGACCGGCCGCACCATTAAACTGGATCAATTTAAGGGCAAGAGAGCGCTGCTGGTCATGTTTATTTGCCGGCATTGTCCCTACGTGAAGCACGTTCAAGGCGAATTAGCCCGGATCGGCCAGGATTACAAAGATCAGCCGGTCGGGATTATCGCAATATCTTCGAATGATGCGTCGGTGTACCCGGATGATGCACCCACAAGCCTCCGTGAGATGGCGTTGGAACTCAAATTTAATTTTCCGTTCTGCTACGACGAAACGCAGAGCGTTGCGCGAAGCTTTACAGCGGCATGTACACCCGATTTCTTTCTTTTCGACCATGATCAGCGCCTGGCTTATCGCGGTCAGATTGATGGCAGCCGTCCGGGTTCAGCGACTCCTGTAACCGGGGAGGATTTGCGCGGCGCTTTAGATGCTTTGCTTGCCGGTCGTTCTGTGAATCCTGTTCAACGGCCAAGTGTCGGATGCAATATCAAATGGCGCAAGGTGTGAACGACTGTCGCGGATCTGCGGAAACTGCCGAGTTTTCGGCTCCAGCACAATTCGCTATATTTAAAGAAGAAAGTACATTTAGGATGAGCCCGCGCCTCTCACCGAGGCGAAGACTCAACATCGAACCCCGGCCCAAACCACCGAGGACTGTTCAAGGAGGTTGCATGCGCTACACACGCTTGGTGCTGGCAGTACTCGCGGCGTCTTCGTTCCCTTTACTCGTTCTGGCAGACGATACCGCTCAGCCGGCTCTAAGCGGCACTTGGCAGTTGGACACAGCCAAAAGCCAGGCGAGAGATGCCGAGGCTATTACTTATACGATCGAGGACGCTTCCGGAAAGATTAACTTTAGCCGGGTTACGCAGGAAAGAGACGGAAAGAGTGTAACGTCGAAGTTTACCTGTGATACCGTCGGTACGCAATGCGAGTTCGATGAAGGCAATCACAAGGCGAAGGTGTCGTTATGGTATGACGGCCCCGCTCTTGTCATTCTTAAGACAGATGGGCCGAAAGAGGATTCTGTAACACAATGGCGTCTCGAAGTGTCGCCAGACGGTAAAACCCTAAAGGTCACACTTACCCACATCGAACCATCCGATAAGTCCGAGAACTTGGTTTTTGATAAAAAATCTTCTTAACTCACTGACCGGGGACAGGGAGGGAGCGGCTGACCGAACCCCTGATCTGGGAAGTGGGCTTCAACGTACCATCAAGTACGCGTACGCTTGCTGTGCCCGATCCTTCCGGACTGTTGACCTCCAGTCGAAAACTTACGTCGTTGGAGACTGGCTTGTAAGCCACAGACCCATCGGCAAGCTGGGTGCCGTCAAGATGAACGGTTCGTTGCTGAGATCCATCTTGTATCAGCAGAGTTGCTCCTGTCGCGGAAAGCATTAATGGATTCTGTCGGTCCCAACGTAAAACCAATCTGCTGTCCTCTGAATCCACTTTCAATCCTAAGTCGCTGGCCGGTGGCGTCCGGTGTATGAGCGTGCTTATCGGAGCTAAATCGGGCGCCGCTTCACGCAGTAGTATTAGTGCAAAAGTGCCACCCGCTGCCAGAACGAAGACGAGCGCCGGGGGAAAGCACCTTGCTGTGCCTTGGCGGACACTTTTCCGCCAGTCGCGCGCGGGCGGCGCGATTGACGCTAACTCCCAGCTTTGACCAACGACACTCATTGCGTAAGACCACCGTTATCGGACTTATACAAGCGTTCAATGGATGTTCTTTAACTGGTTGTTGTTACGTGACTCACGTATATTTGCGAGGTTAGAGGGTTCCTTATTTGCGACGACTAATACGCCGCATTCGGCGTAAGAAAGGTCCGTATGGTCCGCAGCAGAAGCAGCATCGCCGGGTACAGCGCCAGAGGCCACACGATGAGCAGGAGGGCCCCGAGCATCACGGCCAGTGCGATCGGCTGCATGCGAAACCTATGGAAAGAGC
>DAISJE010000282.1:0-6490 GCA_036821665.1 Bryobacteraceae bacterium
GGATTTGACACCGAACCGGCAGAACTTCACGTGGATCGATCCGCATGAGCCCGGCGTTTATTACGGAAACTGCGCGGAATATTGCGGAACGCAACACGCCAATATGCTGCTCCGCGTGATTGCGCAGGAGCCGGCCGATTTCAATCGCTGGGCGGCTGACGAGGCAAAACCCGCCGTTGACGACCCAAGTGTGAGCGCCGACAAGGCGACATACCAATCTCTTTCCTGCGTCAACTGCCACACGATACGTGGAACGGCCTCTGCAGGCCAATTTGGGCCGGACCTCACGCATTTGATGGCGCGAGAGACCATCGGCGCCGGAGTGATGACGAACACACCGGAACATCTACGCGCGTGGATAAACGATCCGCAGGCAATCAAGCCCGGCTGCCTGATGCCCAGCATGAAACTGACGAACACGGAATTGGATCAAGTAGTGGCTTATCTGGAGACCTTGAAGTAATGCGGAGGCTGCGATGGCTTCGATAGATTATCCGCTCGAGCGTCCAGGACTGAAAGAAAAAGATCTATCTTTTTCAGAAGTTCTCTACTCCTGGGTCGCGACGGTCGATCACAAGCGGCTGGGTTTGATGTATGTAATCTCGGCGCTCATCTTTCTTATCGTCGCCGGCATCATGGCCGTTGTGATCCGGATGCAACTGATGTTTCCGGAAAGTCATGTGGTCGCTCCCGACACGTTCAACCGGCTCTTCACGATGCACGGCACGACGATGGTGTTCCTGGTGGGAATGCCGATGGTGGCGGGTTTTTCAAACTATCTCGTCCCGTTGATGATCGGCGCGCGCGATATGGCGTTTCCCCGTCTGAACGCGTTTGGATTCTGGATTTTTCTGTTTGGCGGCCTGCTGCTTTACTTCAGCTACATAGGCGGCGGTGGACTCGGGGGCGCGGGCTCGGCGCCCGATGTGGGCTGGTTTGCGTATGCCCCTTTGACATCGAAGGCGTTTTCGCGAGGCGCGGCTACCGATTACTGGGCCCTCGGAATTCTGGTTTCCGGCGCAGGCAGCATTGCGAGCGCAATCAACGTGATTGCAACGACGTTTTGCCTTCGGTGTCCCGGCATGACGCTCAGCAGGATGCCGATGTTTGTATGGGTCATGCTCGTCGATTCCTGGATGATTGTGATTGCGCTGCCGCCGTTAAGCGCTGCGCAGATTATGCTGCTGTTGGACCGGCATCTGGGATCGAATTTCTTTCAAACGCAGGCGGGCGGATCGGCCGTTTTCTGGCAGCATCTCTTCTGGATTTTCGGCCATCCCGAAGTTTACATCCTGATTTTCCCGGCTTTCGCAATCCTCTCGGAGGTCATTCCGATCTTTTCCCGTAAACCCCTGTTTGGCAAGCCGGCGATGGTTGGCGCGGTAGTAGCAATCGGGTTCATCAGTATGGGCGTCTGGGCGCATCATATGTTTGCGGTCGGGATGACATCCTGGTCCAACACATTTTTCGCGGCCTCCAGCATGCTGGTGGGCATTCCAACCGGCATCAAGATATTCAACTGGACCGCGACTATGTACGGCGGCAGAATCCGCTACTCAACGGCCATGTGTTATTGCTGCGCATTTCTGCTGCAGTTTCTTGTGGCCGGGCTTACCGGCATCATGCTCGCAGTAGCGCCGTTCGACTGGCAATTGCACGATTCGTATTTCGTCGTTGCGCATTTCCACTACACACTGATTGGCGGGCTAGTATTCGGACTGATGGCGGGCATGTACTACTGGTTCCCGAAGGTCAGCGGCAAAATGCTGAGCGAAAAAATCGGGAAATGGAACTTCTGGCTGTTTGTCATCGGTTTCAACATGACATTTCTTACTTTGCATTTCGCCGGATTCCTCGGAATGCCGCGCCGCGTTTACACGTACGCGCCGGATCGCGGCTGGAACACGATTAACTTTATCGCTTCAATAGGCGCCCTTATTCAAGCCATTGCGGTTGCATGCTTTGCCTGGAATGTTCTGTATTCGTTGAAAAAGGGCGAGCCAGCCGGGGACGATCCCTGGGACGCCTGGACGCTCGAATGGGCGACCACATCGCCGCCTCCTGAATACAATTTCGAAAAACTTCCCGTGGTTCGCAGCGGCCGGCCGCTTTGGGATCTGAAGCATCCGCAGGACCCTGATTGGAAATACGAGTAGAGTATGGCGAACGAAGATGTCTTAACCGCCGACGCCCTCGCGATGGAGCAGCGCTGGACGCTGCCGGATCGCGGCAAGGTCGGAATTATCTTTCTGATCATTACCGAATCAGCTCTGTTCGCAATGTTCGTGGCCGCTTATCTGATTTATATAGGCAAGAGCATTGTCGGGCCGTATCCAAAAGATGTCCTGGAGATCCCGATTATTGCCACTATCTGCCTGCTTTCGAGCAGCCTGACTGTCTATCTAGCCGAACATGCGTTAGCAAAGAACGAACTGGGGCGGTTCAAATTCTGGTGGATTGTAACAATCTGTCTTGGTCTTGAATTTTTGGTCGCAACCGGACTGGAATGGAAGAAGCTGATTTATGAAGATCACCTGACCATTAGCACGAATCTGTTCGGTACAACGTTCTATTCACTAGTGGGACTTCACGCCAGCCACGTCACAGTCGGAATGATTTTCCTGCTCATCGTGCTGACCGTTACGCTCATGGGATTCCCCATACAGACGCAATTCCGGCGCGTTCTTTTCCTGTCCTGGTATTGGCACTTTGTAGATGCAGTGTGGGTGATTGTATTCACGGTTGTGTACATCATCGGGAGATGAAGGGAAGCTGATATGTCACACGAAATGCATCACGGTGAAGCCGGCGAACGAACCGCCGAGACGCATATCGAGTTGCCGCATCCGACCTTCTGGCCGATGATGTTCGCGTTCGGCATCACTCTGCTCTGCGCGGGACTGGTGACGCACTGGGCGGTAAGCGCGGTGGGATTCGTCCTGGCGCTCCGTTCCGCGATCGCGTGGTGGCATAACGTCATTCCCGCCGAGGAACACGAAGAAGTGCCGGTCGATCCGGCGCACCGGCCAGCGCCGATTATGGTGGAGACGCGAACGGTTGTGCGGCTGGTAGTCGGCGAAGGGCATCACCGGGTACGTATTCCGGAAGTCGTTCATCCGTACAAAGCCGGCATAGCGGGAGGGCTGGTGGGGGGCGTGGCGATGGCGATCCTGGCCTGCCTTTATGGACTGGTGGCACAGCACAGCATCTGGTATCCGGTGAACCTGCTTGCCGGAGTCGTAATTCCGGGCCTGGGATCAGCATCCCTCGAGCAACTGCGCGCGTTCAACGGGCTGGCCTTCACAGCCGCCTTCATCGGACACGGAATTCTCTCGATGTTGATGGGCATCGTGTACGCGGCAATTCTACCGATGTTTCCGAAATATGCGCCGTTCTGGGCCGGAATTCTGATGCCGCTGTTCTGGAGCGGATTGGTTGCGACCACGCTCGGCATTCTGAATCCGGTTATGAACGAGCGCATCAGTTGGCCCTGGTTCGTAGCCTGCCAGCTCGCGTTCGGACTCGTGGGCGGTTATGTGATTGCGCGCAGCACTAATATCCACACCATGCAATCGCGGCCTCTCGCCGAGCGCGCGTCTCTGCATGCTCCCGGCCTAAAGCCGCCGCATGAGGATGAAGAGAAGTGATCAGCCGGGCGGCACCTTTAAAACCGCTTCGTAGCGGCTCGATTGCGGTCTTCTTCGCAGTTGCGGCCGTTCTGCTGCTCGCGAGCTGCGAGCCTCCGGGAAAGCCCAAAGTAGAGATAACACCGGAACAAATAACCGACTTCAATACGCTCTTCACCGAGAACTGCTCCGGCTGTCATGGCCTGAACGGGCGGGATGGCGCCGGGCGACCTCTTAATGATCCGCTTTACCTGACGATCATCCCGAAAGAGACTTTACGGAACGTAATCGAACATGGCCGCCGAGGCACAGCAATGCCGGCCTGGGCGCGCAGCGACGGCGGCCCGCTGTATCCAAACCAGATCACGGCACTGGTCGATGGAATCGAAAAGAATTGGGGTAAGCCGGTGAATCTCACCGGCGTCGCCGTTCCAAGCTATGCGGGGAACGCGGCAGGAGATCCGGTGCATGGTAAGCGATTGTTTGCGCGCGATTGCTTTATGTGTCACGGAAAAGGCGCACCGATCGGTTCCGTTACAGATCCCAATGTACTTGCACTGACAAGCGACCAGTATTTGCGAACGTCGATTCTTTTCGGGCGTCTTGATTTCGGCATGCCAAATTTTCGGAATTTGAATTTGGGGCGGACGCTCAGCGACCAGGACGTTACGGATCTGGTGGCATACCTGGCGTCGATGCGCCCCACGAATCCATTGACCGCACATGCAGTGGAAAACGGAACGGGCGCAACCGGACAGATCACGACGGGCAATGAGGGCAGCGGTCATGGTCCAGGCAGTCCCACCAAGCAGGGCGAACAGGGAAATAGATCGGCGAGCAGCCAGCAAGGAGTGAAATGACAGAAGAGCCGAAAGCCGGAGCAGAGCACGCATCGGGCGAGAATAAAGCGCTGGAGACCCGGAGGGATTGGCTGTTTACAGCGGGCGTCGCGGTAAACATCGCGGCAGGTCTCATTCTGGCGGTTCCGCTTGTTGGGTTCGTATTCTCCAGTTTCGTCCAGCGCAAAGATCCGCGCGCTTGGATTTCGCTCGGGGAGCTCGAAAATTTTCCGGAACAGACGACTCGGATCGCCACTTATCGAAATCCATATACGCGGCCTTGGGATGGCGAAACCGCGGACATTCCGTGCTGGGTCAGGCGGGTTAAGGGCGATACGTTCCAGGTTTTCGCGATCAATTGCACGCATCTTGGCTGTCCTGTCCGCTGGTTCCAGGAGTCCGGACTATTTTTGTGCCCGTGCCATGGGGGCGCTTACTATGAGGACGGATCGCGTGCGGCGGGACCTCCGCCGAGGGGGCTTTTTCAATACGACTACAAAGTGGAGAGTGGGCAGCTCTGGGTAAAAGGCGGCGAAATGCCGACACTTTCGAACCCGGTATAGCGGACGATTCTGATGAACGCGATGCGGAAAATAGCGGTCTGGCTGGATGAACGGCTGCACTTGACGGCCCTGTACGCCTCGACAGCCGGACATGAAGTTCCAGCCAGCTCGGGTAGCTGGTTCTACGTGTTCGGCAGCGCTACGTTGCTGTGTTTCATCATTCAGGTCATCACGGGCGCGTGCCTCGCGTTTGTGTATATTCCTTCGACCAACGAAGCGTACACAAGCCTCCAGTATCTGAATCACGCTCAGTTCTGGGGATGGTATCTGCGCGCCGTCCATTACTGGGGCTCAAACTGCATGGTCGCGTTGATGACCGCGCACATGATTCAGGTGTTTCTGTTCGGCGCGTATAAATACCCGCGCGAACTGACCTGGGTGAGCGGCATCTTTCTCTTTGTTGCGACGCTTGCGCTGGCATTTACCGGGCAAGTGATGCGTTTCGATCAGGATGCCTATTGGGGTCTGGGCATCGGCGCATCGATTCTGGGTCGCATTCCATTGATAGGCGCAGGGTTGGTTCACCTGGTGCTGGCCGGACCCATAATCGCGGGCGAAACGCTATCGCGCTTTTTTACGCTACACGTGTTTATCATTCCGGGTTTGCTGATTGCGGTCATTGCGATGCATCTGCGCCTGGTGCTGACGAAGGGCATCAATGAGTATCCGCAACCCGGTCATCCGGTCCGCCGCTCGACCTACGACGCTGAATACGCGGATATTCTGCGAAAAGAAGGCGTTCCGTTTGTGCCGCATGCAATCGGAAAAGATCTCATCTTTGCGGCCATCACAATTGTCTTTATTTTGGGAGCTGCGCTGGTGTTCGGTCCCAAGGGGCCGCACGGCCAACCAAATCCGACGCTGGTCGATACCGCTCCTCAACCGGATTTTTATTTCCTGGCGATCTATGCGGCACTGGCTCTGCTGCCCGATTGGATGGAAGCGTGGGTGATGTTCGGCGCGCCCGCCATTGCGCTCCTCATACTGCTTTTCCTGCCGTTCTATGCGAATCAAGGCGAGAAGAGCGCGAGACGGCGGCCCGTGGCGGTTCTGGCAGTAATTTTCATTTTGATGGTAATCGGAATACTGGCATATATGGGCATAGCAGCGCCCTGGTCGCCGAGGATGTCGGCCTGGAGCGGCGATGCGATTCCTGTGAAGTATCTGAGGGGCCGTACGCCGCTCGAGCTGCATGGCGCAATTATTTTTCAAAACAAACAGTGCCGAAATTGCCATGCGCTCGGAGGCGAAGGCGGCGAGCGTGGGCCGGCGCTGGATGCTGTAGCGACTCGTCTTACCAGAGACGAAATGGTCCGGCAGGTCATTCAGGGCGGAGGCAATATGCCGTCGTATGGAAAGAAATTAAGCCCGGAGGAAGTGGAGGCCTTAGTTGCTTTCATGCAGACTCTGCGGCCGAAGAACGTTCCTCCGGCGCGGAATTCGAACAAGCCCGCGAACCGTC
>DAISJE010000283.1:0-6482 GCA_036821665.1 Bryobacteraceae bacterium
ATGGCGTCGTTAATCCAAATTCAGAACGCGAGCAATTGAGGGCGGCGAAGGGCAAGTCGTCGCTTGCAGGGCTCGGCGGAGATCAGCTTGCTCAAACCGTGCAGGCATTAACTTCGCAAACACAATAACTTCCGGGGCGCCGCCTTTCAGCACGATAATCTTGTCGGGTATGGAGCTTCTTGATCCGGTAGAGGTGCGCGTTTTGGGAGCGTTGATCGAAAAAGAAGGGACCACCCCCGAGTACTACCCGCTTTCGCTCAATTCTCTGATCAACGCCTGCAATCAGAAGTCTAATCGCGATCCGGTTGTCGATTTTGACGAGGATACGGCACTGGATGCGCTCGACCGCCTGCGCGAAAAAATGCTGGTGCTCAAAGTAACCGGCAGCGGGCGGGTCGACAAATATGGCCAGCGCATCTCCGAGACTCTGAATCTTGGCCGCCGCGAAATGGCGCTGCTCTGCCTGCTCTTACTGCGCGGTCCGCAAACACTCGGCGAATTGAAGGATCGTAGCGAACGGCTTTTCTCATTTACGGATCTCAGCGAGACGGAATCGGTGCTGGATAAGTTGAATCAGTGGCCGGGCGGCGCCCTGGTGAAAAAACTCCCGCGCCAGCCCGGACAGAAAGAAGCGCGCTATGCGCATTTATTATCCGGTGAACCGGCCATTACAGGAACAGAGCCAATCGCAGCGCCGACCGGCAAGGTCGCCCAGATCGAACAGGATCTATCGCAGTTGCGGACGGAATTTGATGACCTGAGGCGCAGATTCGAAGATCTCGAAAGGCAGCTTCGCTGACCCCCCGCTTTCAGCCCTGGATCGCCCCGCTGATCAAGCTATAGAGCAATACTGCCAGAACGATCGTGGTGATGAGGACGTAAGCGCGATCGCGCTCAATAGCGAACCCGGCTAAAGAAAAAGCCACCCGCAGAATTGGCGTTGCGATCAGCAGCAGCAGACCGAATTGTATGATCGATCGCGCTCTCAGTGAAATTGCGCCGCGCACGATCTGCGGTACGATCCGATCCGACGCTGCCGCGCCGTGAAAAACGTGATAATTCTCTACCTGGCTGCCATGGCGCAGCAGATAATAAATTCCCCCGGCTAGCACAACTGATCCCGAAATCAGGACGCCCGCGCGCAGAACAACACTGATCATCTTCTCAATAGATTTATCCGTGACTTTTGACGGCTTCATATCTTACCCAGAATTCCGCTAATGATCATTTCCAAAGCCATCAATCCCACGATGATGGCAAACACGCGGCGCAGAAGGAGCACAGGAACGCGCGGGAGAAATCGCGCGCCTATTAAGGATCCCACTAAGACACCCAGCATAACCGGCATGGCAATTCCCGGATTCACATATCCACGGCTCAGATATACGCTTGCACTGGCTGCCGCCGTAACTCCGATCATGAAATTACTGGTGGCCGTCGAGACTTTAAACGGGATTTGCATAGCCCGATCCATCGCAATGACCTTTAGCGATCCTGATCCGATGCCTAGAAGACCGGACAAGATACCCGCTCCAAACATCAGCCCAAAGCCGGTTTTCACGCGACGGACTATGTAGGTCTGTAAGCCCGTTCCTATGTTGTAACTCCCGTTCAACTTAAGCTTTTCGCTTAGCGGATCTGCCGGAAGCATCCCTTCCGGCGATCCTTGTTCCCGGCTGGACTGCCAGGCCGCCTCCAGCAGCACGAGACCAAAAACAATGCTGAGCGCGCGCGTAGGGACGTGCGTCCCAAGATAAGCTCCGGCTACCGCTCCAATTGTGGTTGCGATCTCCAAAAACATGCCGATGCGGATACTCGACAATCCATCGCGAACGTAGGCCGCGGCCGCGCCCGACGATGTTGCAATAACCGACACGAGCGTCGCGCCGATGGCATAACGTAGATCGACCCCGAGGAAGAGTGTTAAAACAGGCGTCACAATAACTCCCCCGCCCAATCCTGTTAGCGATCCGAGAAAGCCGGCGGCAAAAGCCGCAACCAGGACGAATGCCGTGAATTCCGCGACGATCATGCAATTTTAAATTGTCGAAATGTCCTTCTGATATAGAAGAAAGGACGTAAAAGTCATTATCGAATTCATCAGGAGGTCTCACGTGGGAAAGCTTTTGATGTCCTTAATAGTGGTGGCGGCCGCGACCACCTTTGCTCAGGAGCGTCCTCCAGCCATTCAATCACCGGACGTCGGGAACGACGGGCGTGTTACGTTCCGGTATTTTGATCCGGATGCTCACAATGTGTCCGTCAACCTGGAAGGTGAAGCGAAACCGATCCCTATGCAGAAGGATCAGCGCGGTGTTTGGACAGCTACGACAAGCGCCCTTACTCCGGAACTCTACGGCTACTCTTTTGATGCCGATGGAATGCACCGGCTTGATCCGCTGAACAGTGAGATCAAGCCCAATCTCCTCAATTTGAGCAATATCGTCCGGGTGCCCGGCTCATCTCCGATGCGATGGGAGCAGCAGGACATTCCGCACGGCACCATTCATCACCATTTCTATAAATCGAATGTCGTCGGAGACAACCGCGATTATTATGTGTACACACCACCCGGCTATGATCCGAACGCGAATACCCGTTATCCTGTCCTGTACCTGTTACACGGCTATAGTGACGATGCTAGCGGTTGGACCGCGGTCGGCAAGGCCAACTTAATCCTCGATTCGCTCATTGATGAAGGCAAAGCGAAACCGATGATGATCGTCATGCCTTTGGGCTATGGCGCTCCGCAGATTGTGCAGCGGCCGCGCGGGCCTGGTTCGGGTTTCAGCAATGCCTCACTGCGCCAGGAGAATTTCACAAAGTTCCAGCAAGCTTTGCTCGACGAAGTTCTACCCCAGGTGGAGCGAACTTACAAAGTAGACCCAAATCGGAACGCGCGTGCGGTGGCGGGGCTTTCGATGGGAGGCGCGGAGTCGTTGCTGACGGGGTTAAATCACCTCGACAAGTTTGCCTGGGTGGGTGCCTTCAGCGCCGGCGGCCTCGGTAATGATTTCGCAGGCGCTTTCCCGCAGCTCACTTCTGCCGCCAACGATCAGTTGCATACGCTCTGGATCGCCTGCGGTACCGAAGACAGGCTGATTACGGCAAACCGGGATCTCATAGCATGGCTGAAAGGCAAAGGAATGCACGTGACCCAGATCGAAACTCCGGGCATGCACACCTGGATGGTGTGGAGACACGATTTGATTGAATTCGCGCCGTTACTTTTTCAGGCTGGGAATAACAGCGCAAGCGCGGCGGGCAAATAAGGCCGAACGATATCGTGTCGTTCGGCCTCTCAAAGGAGCGTTACGGTCGAAGAGTTACTTAGCGGAATCGCCCGGTTGCTTCACCGCGGCGTTGCTGCTGCTTCCGGTGCCTTGTACAACGCCCTGGTTTACAAGCAGCTTAACTTCCACGCGCCGGTTCAATTTACGGCCCTGCGGCGTATTATTCTCTGCAGCTTCATGTGAGGTCCCCATCCCGGTCGGAGTAAGTATACGGTGAATCGGAATGTTTCCCTGTTGTTCCAGATAGCGGGTAACGGAATCCGCGCGCTTCTCGCTGAGCGCCTGGTTTAGCGCCGCTTTCCCCGTGGTGTCGGCGTAACCGGCAACCTCGACAACATATCCTTTGGCCGACTGCGCCTTTTGCGCCAAAGCATCCAAATCCTGTTTCGCCTGGTCGCTAAGCGTGGAGCTGTTTATTTTGAAGTAAACCGTTGCCGAGTCCGCCACCTCGTAATTGTCAAGATCCGAAACGCGTTTGTTCACGTTCGTGACGCCCTGATTGGCCTGATCGGCTGAAGTCTTTACCTCTCCGACTTGAGTCTGCACTTGACCGACTTGCTGATCGGTCTGCTTCTGCGCATTCTCCAGTTGACCCTGGCGGTTTTCCATTTGATTCGTACGGCCTTCAAGCTGACCCGTCTTGTTTTCCAAGGTACCGGTGCGAGACTCCAAAGGAGAAACCACCGTATCGATCTGCCGGGAAGCGCGCATCGAGTTCGGATCGAAAACAACGCGATCGGCTACCAAGTCACCTTTGTCGTCGCCCTTACCCTGCGCTTCAACGCGCAGGCCCGGAACCAGCGAATTAACATCCATCGCTTTCTTTTGCCCGAACCATCCGTGCTTCAACTGCACCTTCGTATCGTTCGTCAAGTCAACGGTTCCCACCGAATCGTCGGAAGTCCGGAGCTTAATCGTGTTGCCGTCGCGCGATATGATGACGCCTTCTACTTTCGTCTTCTCACCCGCAGGAAAACTCCGGGCATTCGGCGTGACCCACGCAAATAAAGTGGATGTCATGAGTGCCTCGGCGGAGAGCAACAAGGTTACATTTAGCAGTCTCCGTGCCCGTTTACTTAGGTCTGTCATTTTCGTTAATGCCTCCAATCGTGAAGTATTTTTAAGGCGCCTCGCACACTGTATCGGTATTCTTCCTAGTTAGACGCCCTTTGCCTCAGGCCGTAACCGGGAATTTGCGTAGCAAGGTACTAGATCCCCGGATTCAAACATTTAGGTCCAGGTGATATAACCGAAGAGCCGTGTCAAAGCCCGAGCGTCATGCGCCAGACCAAAAGCGACGCTTCCGCGGTCCCTGGGTTCTCGCTGCCGCCTTCATCACCTTCGGGATAGCCGTCGGCATACCCTACTATAATCTCCCTTTCTTTTATGATTATTTTCAAAAGACGTACCACTGGGACCTGAGCGACATTACGCTCGGATTCCCTGTCGCGGCTCTTCTTACAATTTGGGTCGGGCCGCTCGTGGTCCCGCGCTTTAGTCCGCGCAAGCTGATCATCGTCGGCACCGGGTTCACAGCGGTAGCCTTCCTCGGCTTCGGCCGGATGAACGGCGCACTCTCCATCTATTTTCTTCTCTACCTGCTCTATACGGTTGGATATCTTTTTTCGGGGCCGATACCACACCAGATATTAGTTTCTTATTGGTTCCACAAAAAGCGTGGAACAGCAATGGGAGCGCTCTATGTAGGAGTGGGTCTGGTTGGCGGTCTTGGATCCTTCTTCGTGCGCGGGCTGACGGATCGATTTGGATTTCAAACTGCGCTGTCTGCTGTGGGCCTTCTGCTCCTGTTGGCTTGGCCCCTGGCCTTTTTTGTTTTACGGGATCGACCCGCGGAAATAGGCCAATTCGCAGATGGCGCCGATGCACCCCCCGAAGATGTACATGCTTCGCCGCACACCTTCAGGCACCTGCTTCGAAGCGGTTCGTTCTGGCTGCTGCTGCTCGGTAGCATTTGTTCGATCGGCTCCATCGGCTCCATCAACATTCACATGAAATTCGTGTTTCGTGATGCCGGTTATACGAATCAGAAAGCGCTAAACGCGGCCTGGACCACAGCCTCCGTGCTGATTTTGTGGTCGAGCGTCGTCGGGCGTATCGGCATCGGCTACCTTGCCGATGTTTTTTCAAAGCGGCGGGTCATGATCGCCACGTATTTCCTGGTGGCGCTGACCATCCTGGTTCTCTTCTGGGTATCGCCGGCGCGCCCTATGTCTCTCTATGTGTTCGCCCTTGTATTCGGATTTTCGATGGGCGCTGATTACATGCTGATCCCGCTCATGGCCGCCGAACAGTTCGGAGTGAACACACTTGCCCGCGCGATGGCGGTCATCTTACCGGCGAATACAATAGGCCAAACCTGGTGCCCGTATCTGATTTCCGGTTTGCGCGAGCATTATGGCAGCTATTTCATCCCACTCGCCATTGTGTTCGGAATAGCAATGTTGGGAGCGGTGGCAATTGCACTGATGCCCCGGCAAGTTGTTCTCTTCAAATCTGCCGATGAACCCGGCGCGCTTCTTGCGGAAAGAAGCCGAAATTCACTGCGTTAGCGGCTGGAGGAATGGCTTGGCGGATGAAAGCGCGCGTCAGCCCGCGTTCGGACGAATTCGCTTAAACTGAAAAGAGCCGAGGGCAACCGTGACCATAACCCTGGATCTCAAACCTGAGGTCGAAGCCGGACTGAATGCGCAAGCTCATGCCGCCGGTCTCTCCTTGGCAATTCCTAAGCCGGGAACTGGAAGCAATTGCTCCGGTCATGCCTGCCGAATCGCCCGAAACCCCCGCCGATCGGCCCGATCAATGGGAGAGGGAATTGGACGAGTGGCTCGACAGCTTCCCCCAGCACCCCCTTCTCAGTGACGAAGCACTGAAGCGCGAGAACTGGTATCCCGACCGGTGGTAACGTCGCAGCGCAATCCTATACTCGTTGACACCAACGTTCTACTTCGCGCCATTCAGCATGACAGCCCCTCTGCGCTGTCGCGAGAAAGGCGCTGAAGAGTCTACACCGGAATGGCCGTCAACTTTGCCTCGCGCCACAGAACGTGAGGGAATTCTGGAACGTTTGCACCCGCCCAACCGATCAGAACGGTCTCGGATTGAGCGCTCCCGGCGCGGAGCGTCATACGCTGTTTCTTGAAAAATACTTCAGCATCCTACCGGATTCCC